>DMAO01000013.1:0-4915 GCA_003446545.1 Sphaerochaeta sp. | reverse complement strand
TCATCTGGGCGACAAAAGCCTTGAAGAAGGCAACTTTGCTTCTATCTTCACCCATCATGGAAAAGTACACGGTGTCGCTCCCAAGGGAGCCGGTGGGGATGGAACCGAAGAGGTAGGAAGCGAAGGACTTGCCGATGAAGTCGTCACAAGAAACCCTGGACCCATCCTTCAGGACCGAGTGGAGCAGATGCGAGAGAACCCGCTCATACTCCTTGTCTTGTGAAAAAGCGGTCCGCAGAACCTTCAGCAGACCTGATTTTTCACAAACCTGAATAAAGAGGTAGACATCCCCGAATACGGTATGGATCTGGGGCTCGGCAAAGAGATCGAGGCCCCTGACCCGGGGATCGTCCTTTCCGATGCTTTCAAAGGTATCTGATACCGAATCATAGGCCACGAGCCCCCTGGTAGGGGAAAGGAACACTCCTCTTTTCCCTGTGGCATCAAGAGATACCACCCTTCCAAGCTTCTCCCGGATTCTATGACGGGAGAGGTGTTTGCATGACCGGTCATACTCTGTCACCAGAATCGAGGCACTGCCTGACTTGGCGCTCCCATCATCATTTCTCACCAGTTTCTGCACTTTTATGAAAGCCATGCTTTTCCTTTCAGATTGCAATATAAAGGCCTAGATAGACCTATATAAATGATACGACAAAGGGCTTTCTAATGCAATAAAAATAGAAAGAAAGTGCTCAGGAATGCATGGATTCAAGATTTATTGAAGATGGGTTAGGATATAGTTCTACTTTTGTGCTTATCGTAGGTTTATCAAGACCATCACCCACTCAACAACCAACTCATCTGAACAGTGGAGAGGAAAGAGAGACATGGTGGACCTGTGGGAAGTTGTGAAACGTTACTATTATGATCCGGCCACAAAGAGGTCCAATTCCATCAAACAGGTACTCCCGGCAATTCTGAACAGTTCAACGTTGTTGCAAGAGAAATACTCAAAGCCAATCTATGGGGCGAAGGGGGGAATCAAGAGTACAAATTTCAAGAACTGGCAATGGGTCAAGATCAAGGATGGAAAGGTGACTGACCCCTACAAGCTGTTGCCAAAGATGTTCCAGGACATCTCGGATAGGGACCTTGAAATTTTGAGCAGTGAGGATGAGCTCAGGGAAGGAGGTGCGGCACTCACTGCATATGCAAGGATGCAGTTTGAGGAGATGTCAGACTATGAACGCAGCGAAATACAGAAGGCCCTTCTCAAATATTGCGAATTGGATACGATGGCGATGGTGATTACCTGGGAAGGATTGAAAGATCTCTGCCGCTAGGTTTCAGTGACAAATCTGTTTTGTAATGTGAGAGATATTCTCATTGCTCACCCCGTGCTGCTTTGCTAGATGACTCCAAGCTGAGAGAGAGGAACGAGTCTGGTCAATGATCGAGGCAATCTGATGCTTCGAAAGCTTGGCATCAATACCGAGCTTTACCAGATTATCTACATCCGGATGCCTTCCCTCACCCATCACCATGGTACTCTGCTCCCCTCCTGGGCCGGAGGAGAATGTAAGGTCATAGGCCGGAGAGAGCGTCCACTTTCCGTGTGCATCCATCAGAAAGCTAAAGTTTTTCGCATGGTCATCCCGATTATGCGCTAGGACGTTGAATACAGCAAGACGGTACATTTTCTCAGCCTCCCGGATATCCCTGGTCAACATAGATGTAAGATTCAGCAAATCTTGGTAATCAAGTGAGGGAAATCGAAAATCAGCATGTAACAACCCACTTGCAGTATGCATATGCGAGCGCGTGGACCCATCTCGGTCAAACCGCTTGGCAGCAAAATATCCCGGCCCTTCATGGGCGGGAAACAAGTGAACCTCGGGCATTACGATTCCCGACTGCTTTGCCATCAAGGCATACACATACTCAATAGCACCAGCATCGATACCATCCTCTGTGTTTGAGAACTTCACCAACCAAGGCTCATACCCTGCCACAAGTGATTCTTTTCCATGAAAAATTCGATTTTTATCCTTAGAAACACCGATCAAGGCCTTTGGCCGTGCACCAGCGGAGGATCCATTCAACGAAAGGAGACGGCTTACAACCTCTGAGGAAGATCCCTCAAGTACTTCTTGTGCTTGGGATGCAACAACGTCCAGGTCAACAGGCCCACCATCAATAGAAAAATTGTGCTCAGGTTCATATACCAGCGCACCAAGGCCCTGTGTACCTACCATAGCCAACCGATCCAAGGGAGAAAGAGAGTAAGACAATACTCCCTGAGCGCGAACAAAACGGTCTAGGAGAAGCCGACCCCATCCGTCAGGAAGACTGTCATTGAATACACCAGGCAATCCTTCAAACAAACTATGGTCGAAAGTCTTCACACCTACTTGCAAGGGAAGAGAGAATGGAGAGATTTCAAGGCCTTGTTCGAGGAAAGATATTCCATAAGAGAAGTAGATGCGATGCTCACGCAATGCCAGACGACCAACGGGAATGGTTCCATTACCAAAACTGATCTTTACCTGAATGGCTTTCACCGGTGAGTAATGCGTCATGTTTTACTTCCCCGCTTTCGTTTTGGCGCTGTCTCCAGTTCGATGACTTCATCAATGGAGGAGAATGAATCTTGTGGTACCATAGTGGCTGTAACCATAGCATCCAACATTCCCAAGACCATCATGATCTTCAAGAGTGATTCTAGGGAGATACCTCCCTTCTGTTCAAACTTGCGCAGGGTTGCCAGTGGAACCCCCGAGCGAGCTGACAACCCTTCTTGGGTCAAGTTCATTTGTAATCTGCGCTCTTTCAAGTTCTGTGCTATCTTCTTCTGGGCTATTGATGGACTTATAAGTGTTATCATAGTATTAGTTGTTACCTATTTTTACCATTTAGTAATAGTATAATAGTAATTGTGATGATAAGCAATCAATCGAACGGCAGTAACAATCAAGAAAATAATGGTGATTTCAGTGATGGGCATTGGTGAACTGGGAAGCAAACAACAATGAGTGCAAGGCATTTCCGTAGACAATCCATGATTTTGTAAAGAATTATTGAAAAGGATCAGGTAACTTGGTGTCCGACTTTTGGAGTGAGGTTTTAATTTTTCAAGAAGTTAACATATGAGGACTCCATCCACGGTGCAAACGTAATAACCACAAGTAATTGCAGGAAAGCTTTCTAGCTATCCTCTGCAGTTATCCAAAATTCAAGATACTTTTCTACGCTCTATTACCCTAGACCAGCGTCACAGCCTCCCCTATGAATAAGGCCTTTAGATCCCTGGGACCCTTTTCATTCCTGCTAAACACAAAGTTGAGATTCGGGTACTTCTGCAGCATCTTCAGCTGCAGGAATACCCCGAACTCATCGTCTTCTGTGATTGTATCGCCGATGTATGACAGGGGATTATTATCCCACTCCAACTGGTAGAGCAAGCTCATCTCTTCAAGGTTGGTCACCTCATCCAATGAGCAACTGATCACTAGGGAGTTAGGGTGATCATAATAAAAGATGTCATGAGAATTCTGCCTGTAGGGAATCTGATACCTTTTGAGAAAGGCGATAACAAACTCAGAAACACTGTCCTGGGAAAGAGAGGTAAGCATCTCCTGCATCTGAAAGCCAATATTACCTTCATATTGTATGACCATGGGAACCTCCTTGCATTCTGTACATCTTTCTTTTCAGGCACTTCTCATCATCATTTGTGAAAGATCTCCAAGCATATGACAAGGTTCTCTAGCAATAGAGCTCCTTCCTTTGTGAAATGGAAAAGCACCCCTACAAAAAAGAGTTACGACAGGGAAAATTTTTCAACACCAAGAATAACGTCCGTGATCTCGAAAGAGGGACAAGTACGATGGAACCTTCATCAGCGTATGGCTTCGGGCATCTTTTATGACATCTACAGGTAAATAGTGCACGCGTTTTAGGTGTAAGTCAAGTTTATTGAATAGTTATGCTGAATCTGATATATTTTTGATACTTTCCCTCTCTTTGATCGTGAGCTCTTGCTCGGCTACACTCACTTCGTATGGGTTTGTACGAATCATGAACTATTAATGGAATCTGCATACTTTTCTCACATATTGTAAGTAAGTTATGCACATCAAAGTTCCAAATATGGAGGAAACAATGAAAAAATTACATGTTATAACCATCAGCCTTTTGCTGTTAGCCCTTTCCCCACTTGTTGCTGGGGGTAAGGCCGAACAGGTTGCGGCCCCTTCAAATACCCTCGCTTGGGTTGAAGCTACCCTTGAGAACGGGTTGCCCGGAGTGAATCCCCTGAAGGTAAGCGGCAATATCATCACCGCCGGAAGCTCAACTGTCTATCCCCTCTCTGAACGGATGGCAGAACGATTCATGCAAGAAGGGTACTCAGGGACTATCACCATTGACTCCATCGGATCGGGTGCTGGATTTGAACGCTTCACCGTTGCCGGTGAAACAGACATATCCAATGCAAGTCGCCCCATCAAAGACAAGGAGATTGAGGCTGCAAAGGCAATCGGACGTGTTCCCTTGGAATTCAGAGTTGGTACCGATGCCTTGGCAGTGGTTGTCAGCAAGCAGAACACCTTTGTTAAAAACCTGACCAAAGAAGAACTGGCAAAAGTATTCAGCACAGCCAAAACATGGTCAGATGTTAACCCAGCGTGGCCAAACGAGCCCATCCAGCGCTTCATCCCCGGTACCGATAGTGGCACCTTCGACTATTTCAGTGAAGAGGTATTTAAGAAGAACCCTGAGCCAATGCTTTCAGCAAGAAACCTGCAGCTCAGTGAGGATGACAATATCCTCGTACAGGGCATAAAGGGAAGCCCCTATGGTATTGGATTCTTCGGGTATGCCTACTATGCAGAAAATAAAGCATCACTGAACATCCTCAGCATTGAGGGTATCGAAGCCTCTGCTACAAATGTCGATAACGGCACCTACCCCC
>DMAO01000347.1:1572-6591 GCA_003446545.1 Sphaerochaeta sp. | reverse complement strand
CGAAGGGGTCATCCCCACCTACCAGGAACCCACTAACTATGTGCCTACAACCTGTGACCGCAACTGCGAGAAATGTAATCTTGAACTGCCTCTTACAGAAGCGGACGAATACAAGGCGATAGGCATAGAGAAGCTCCTTTGTGACTATGAGGACAGCTATTCCATGTCCCCTGAAGGGTTGGAAAGGGAAACCAGGGCACACCTTTTCAAGGAGAATGCGAATGCATGATAAGACCATCACCCTTGACGGGGCAGTAATACAGCATGGAGATAATAACAGCAGGATCTATCTGATGGACATCAAGGATGCCCATCCAGATACCCTGGTGGAGAGCCTTGCCTCACTGGCCAATGAGAATGGCTACGGCAAGATATTCGCAAAGATCCCCAAGTCCAAGGCCGAAGCCTTCATGAAGGCCGGCTATGGCGTAGAGGCCTCAGCCTACGGCCTCTATGGAGGGACTGAGCGAGGCCTCTTTTTGAGCAAGTACATCAAGGCTGAACGGGAGAATGAAGAGAGCCTGAACTCATATCAGGATGTGCTTTCCCTTGCCTACGGAAAGCAAGAGACAGACCTGCCTCCCTTGGAAGAAGGGGAATCAGTACGACTGTGCACCTTTGAGGACGTTATCAGGATGGCAGAGCTCTATAAAGGGGTGTTTGACTCGTATCCCTTTCCTATCGACAAGCCTTCCTTTCTGAAAACTGCCATGCAGGGTGACACAATCTTTGCTGGGGTGGAGAAAGGGGGCGTCCTCGTCGCCCTTGCCTCAGCTGAGTGTGATTTCACGGAAGGGCACCAGTACGCTGAGATGACTGACTTTGCAACCGATGAGGAACACAGGGGCAACGGCTACGCCTTGCACCTGTTGCATTTCTTGGAACTTCAGGCAAAGGAGAGGGGAATCCAGACAGCATACACCATAGCACGCGCCATCTCAGAGGGGATGAACATCACCTTCTCGAAGGCGGGTTATACCTATGGTGGCAGGCTGAAGAACAACACCGACATCTCAGGCACCATAGAGAGCATGAATGTCTGGTATAAGGCGTTGTAGGCGATCAAAGGTCTTGACGTGTAGGGAAGTCCAAGTGAAGCCAATGCCGATCAGTCCTTGGTGCAACGTACCTGTATCTCCTGTCAGAAATGATGGGAGATCTTTTGGCTGTTCGTAAGCAATAGCCACCTTACTTGTACTGGTTCTTCTTACTGCTGTATTATTAACAAACCTTGTAATCTCCCCTAGATGGTTTATGATACTGCTAAGGTCCTTCTAAGGAGTATTGTATTCGATGGCTTCAAAAAAAAGATGCATAGGGGTGTTTACCGCATCACTGGATGATGCCTACCAATCGACGGTTTGGCACGCCATTTCCCAGCGTGCCCAGGAAAAGGGATTTGGATCCATCTCCTTCTTGGGTTCCCGACTTGGTTCCCCCATCGCATCGGAAGCCTCCTCAAATCTTGCCTATCATTTGGCAAACAAACGAAATATTGATGGCCTGATCATCATTGCCTCCGCCCTTGAAACGTTTCTGACTACAGTGGACCTGAAGGCCTTCTTTGCCCCCTTGGCAGATCTTCCCAGGGTCTCCATTGGGATGAGGATCCCGGGTATGTCCGATGTCATTGTTGACGGAAATCAGGCACTGAGCCAGGTCATCGAACACCTTATCGTAGAGCACAACCCCAAGAAGTTTGCCCTGATCAGCGGACCTGCAAGTCATGATGAGGCCAACAGCCGATTGGGGGTGTTCTGCTCAGTGCTGNNATTCCCCTTGATGAGCGGTTGATGTTTACAGGGACCTTCACCCAGGATTCAGGGGTTCAGGGGGTTGCTGCATTTTGTGGGACGGGTTTGGCTTTTGATGCACTTGTCTGTCTGAATGACCGAATGGCACAGGGTGCCTTGGAAGAACTCAGAAGAAGGGGAATCCGTGTCCCTGAGGATGTTGCCCTGGTCGGATTCGATGGGATTGAGTCTTCCCTCTACACCTTGCCTCCCCTGACGACGGCTATGCAGCCTATGAGTGAACTGGGATTGACAAGCGTAGACATTCTGGACCGTCTGATGCTGGGAGGAGAGGAAGAACACCTCACCTTGGAGTGCACTCCCATCATCAGGGAGTCTTGTGGGTGCAAACCCGTCTTTTATTATGCCACAGAGATACAGGAAGTACCCTCCTACGCCAGCAAGGCTGAACGAAGCTCTATCGATGAGCTCACAGCGTCGGTGATTGCCAACGATTACGATTCGCTAATCATTGGGCTCAATCGAGCCCTAGAGTGTACAAGAGCTGAAAACGGATCGTTATCCCGTTGGTATGAATACCTTGCATATATCGAACACCATTGCCGGCACCAAGGGCTTGCTGAACAACACTCTTTGGATACCCTTATGGGAGCGGCCAGGGCCTTCACCGCTGAGAAAGTCGGAAGCTACCAAGCAACCAAACGCATCGAAGCAGAATCCTCTTTTGAAACCTTGCGCAGGGTCAGCGCAATCCTTTCAGGGGTCTTTGACCTTTCCGCCATGTTCAAGAACCTCAAGAAAGGCTTGCAGATGTTTGGCATAGAACAGGGATATCTGGCGGTATTCAACAGGGACAAGGGGAAAGTCCGTTACTTTATGGATATCTCAAAAGAAAACCAGGAAGCCCATACAATTCCCCAGGAATTCAAGCGGGTAAGCTTGCTGCCCCCTATCATCGAATCTTCCTGGAGGCAGGGACAATGGATTCTCATGCCCCTGGTGTATGAGAGCGAACAGCTAGGCTACCTAATCGTCCCCATAGGCATAGAGATTCCTGCCTTATACGACATCTTGCAGGAACAGGTCTCCAGTAACCTGAAGGGAATCCTTCTCTTGGAGCAGATACGCTCGCATGGAGAGATCTTGGCAGAACAGGTAGAGCTGCGGACAAAAGACCTCATCATTGCAAACAAGGAACTCTCCACTGAGATCAAGCGAAGAGGCGAGCTGGAGAAAGAGGTGTTGGAGATCTCCACACAGACCATGGAGCGTATAGGCCAAGACCTGCATGATGACCTGTGCCAGCATCTTTTGGGAGTATCGCTATTGGTCTCTTCGCTTGCCAAGGCAAAGTCAAATTCTGGGAAAATGTCTGTTGAGACCCTAGAAAAAATCAGCGTATTGCTCAATGAGTCGATAACAAAGATCAAGACCATTTCAAGAGGACTGCTTCCTTTCGAAATGGAAGCCCACACCTTTGTGCAACGGATCGAGGCCTTGGTAGGGGATACCCTGCGCAGGTCCCAGGTAGAAGTGAACGTCCATGCAGAGCCTGGCTTTGTGATAGAAGATGTCACCGCTGCCTTGCATGTGTTCCATATTGTCCAGGAGGCTCTGAACAATGCCATCAGACATTCCAGAGCCCAGCATATTACTATCTCCCTGGCAAGTGAAGTAGGGCCGGATGGGAATCTCTACAGGATCGCCTCGGTTTTTGATGATGGGATCGGTCTCCCCAAGAAGATCAGGGAAGGAGGCTTGGGCCTGAGGATCATGCACAGCAGGGCAAGCATGGCGCAAGCCGAATTGACCATTGATTCATCCCCGAAAGGGACAGCGGTTACGGCCCGTATCAGGAGTGGAATGCATGAGCAGAACAATTGAACTTATAGTCGTCGATGACCATCCCATATTTCGCCAAGGCTTGGTGAATGTGATCGAGACCAATGAACGGTATAAAGTCATAGGGGAAGCGAATACCATCGCGGAAGCTCTGGCTCTTGTAGAGGCACACCCTCCCGATCTCCTCCTGGTTGATGTATCTCTCCATCATGAGAACGGATTGGAACTGGTGAAGATGATACACAGTACGAGGCCTCAGATATACCAGCTTGTCATCTCCATGTATGACGAGATCATCTATGCTTCCAAAGCCCTGAAGGCAGGCTCTCGAGGCTATGTCATGAAACAAGAGGCTACTGAAACACTGATGAGCGCTATCGAAACCGTCTTGCATGGGAAAATCTACCTTTCGGATGCGATGCAGGAGCGCCTGATCGACTCGTATGCTTCTTGGGACACCAAAAAGCCTGAGGGTGATCTCCTTGCCCAGCTCAGTGTCAGGGAGATGGAGGTATTCCGCATGATAGGTCAGGGCTTCGGGGTTTCGGAGATTGCAGCACTGTTGAACCTTTCAGGCAAGACCATCAATGCCTATCGGGATAATATCCGCCAAAAACTGTCCATCAGCGATGCAGGCTCCTTACGGAAATTCGCCATCAAATGGATCCAGTCCGAGTTTGTGAAAAAGTGCTAGGATCTTTATGTCTGTACTTAGGGTTTGTCCTTTACCCCACCAATTACCAGTAAATCCCTGTATGAAAAAAAGTATACCGCCCTACTTGCCCTAGGACATTTGTCCTAGGGCAAGTCTAGGCATTTGGCCACTGATGCTCTGGCTATTGGGGGGGTAAGATTGTAGGTAAGAAGTGACTCCTTGGGGAAACCTGTGGGTTCATACAAAGATGTATTCCTATGCCCTTTGGCATATGCAATAAGGAGGACTCGATATGAAACGAAGTTTGCAAGTTATGGCCCTTGGCATGCTGATCCTTGGCATCAGTTTGTCGTTGTTTGCTGCAGGTACTAAGGAATCGGCTCAGGAGGGCCCGAAGGTTATCAACCTATGGAGCTTCACTGATGAAGTGCCCAAGATGCTTGAAAGGTATAAGGAGCTTCATCCTGATTTCGATTACGAGATCAAGAGCACCATCATCGCAACCACCGACGGTGCATACCAGCCAGCGTTGGACCAGGCCCTGATGAGTGGCTCTTCCAATGCCCCTGACATCTTCTGTGCAGAATCCGCCTTCGTCCTGAAATATACCCAAGGCGATGCCTCTCCCTATGCCGCACCCTATAAGGACCTGGGCATAGACGTTGACAATCTCCTGAAAACAGCTGATATCGCCCCATACACAGTGGAAATTGGGACCAACACCAAAGGTCAGCTGGTTGGTTTGGGATATCAGGCAACAGGGGGTGC
>DMAO01000347.1:0-1547 GCA_003446545.1 Sphaerochaeta sp. | reverse complement strand
AAGATCGGCCCGGGTTGGGACAAGTTCTACAAGGCTGCTTCTGAACTGAAGGCAAAGGGATTTGGCATTGTATCAGGCGATGGTGACGTGTGGCATGCGATCGAAGGCAGTTCCGAAAAGGGCTGGATAGTTGATGGCAAGCTGTATATCGACCCCGCTCGTGAAGCTTTCCTCGATCAGGCTATGCTGCTCAAGAAGAATGGATATCACAATGATACCCGAGACTGGACTGATGCATGGTTTGGAGACATGAAAGATGCCAACCCAAAAAAGATCTTCGGTTTCTTCGGACCTGCATGGCTTATCAACTATGTCATGGCCGGAAACTCCGGCGGCTCAGCCCCTGGTGAAGGCACCTATGGTGATTGGGCTGTAGCTGAACCCCCTGTAGGCTTCTTCTGGGGTGGTACGTGGGTACTTGCAAATACTAACAGCAAGAACAAGAGCGTAGTAGGGGATCTCATCGAGTGGATTACCCTTGACAGTTCCAAGACTGGGCTTCAGTATTACTGGGCAAATGGTACCCTCAACGGACCTGGTGGCACAAAAGACACCGTTGCTTCAGGTACCGTCATGAAAATGTCCGACGGCAAACTTCCCTTCCTGGGAGGTCAGAACATGTTTGATGTATTCGTTCCTGCAGGGGCTTTTGCCACCGGTAGGAACAAGCACCAGTACGATGAGACCATCAACCTATACTGGCGTGATCAGGTACGTCAGTACACCGAAGGAAACAAGACAAGGGCACAGGCCATCTCTGATTTCAAGCAGGATGTACTCGATAACCTGGACATTGCTTCCCTGTAGACGTTTCAAGGAACCGGGGTGAAAAACCCCGGTTCCTAGCATTGTACCCATATTTTTTGGAGGTGGGCGCCCATGAGGCAAAAAGGCATCAGTTACGCAAAATACGGGTATATTTTTTCCATACCTTTTGTACTGACTTTTCTCATTTTTTCGCTATATCCCTTGGTATATACAACTGTAATCGGATTTACCGACCTTAGGGGCCTGATGAAGACAAGTATCCACATCTTGGACGAACCGTTTCAGAATTTTCAGCTGATCCTGAACAACCCGACCTTTAGGAAATCCCTCTCCAATACCTTTCTCATCTGGTTCATGAACTTCATCCCTCAGATTGGCTTGGCCTTGTTGCTTACCGCATGGTTTACCAACAGTAGTATCCACATCAAAGGGCAGGGGCTATTCAAGGTACTGATCTATATGCCTAACATCATTACCGCGGCCTCGATTGCAATCCTGTTCTATAGTCTGTTCGGTTACCCAAAAGGACCGGTCAATGACTTTCTGATGAAATTCGGCATTACTGATGTTCCCTTCAATTTCCATCTGCATGTATGGGCAGGGCGGGGAATCGTGGCTTTCATCCAGTTCTGGATGTGGTACGGCCATACCATGATAGTGCTGATAGCAGGAGTGCTTGGTATTAACCCAACCCTGTTTGAGGCCGCCAGAATCGACGGTGCCTCCGCTACACAGATTTTTTTCCGCATTACACTTCCCAGATTGAGAACCATCATCCT
>DMAO01000068.1 GCA_003446545.1 Sphaerochaeta sp. | reverse complement strand
TGCAGCACAGACCACAGCTGAAAAAGCCGCTAAGGCAGCTATGGATTCTGGACTTCAGGAAGTGAATGTATTTGTGAAGGGACCCGGAGTTGGGCGCGAGAGTGCTATTCGTACTTTGGGAGTTCTTGGGTTGAAAGTCAGGTCTATCCGTGACGTCACACCCATTCCCCACAATGGATGCAGACCTCGAAAGAGCAGACGAGTCTGATGAGGAGCTAGAGAGCATATGGCAAGATATACAGGACCTAAATGCAGATATTGTAGGGTCGAAAGGACTAAGTTGTTCCTTAAGGGCGAGCGTTGTCATTCAGGAAAATGTCCTATGAATGATCCTAAGTCAACAGGACTTCCTGGAAAGGACCCTAGGGCACGTTCCAAGAAACCTACAAACTATGGACTTCAACTTCGTGAGAAACAGAAGCTGAAGAGAACCTATTGTATGCTTGAGAAACAGTTCAAGCTTACCTTTGACGAAGCTGTCAGAATACCTGGTAAGACCGGTGAAAACCTCATTTCGTTGCTTGAGTGCAGACTTGACAACGTAGTGTACCGTTTGCATTTTGCAAGCAGTCGTAGCCAGTCCGCCCAGTTCATCAACCATGGTCACATCATGGTCAATGACAAGCGAGTTGACATCCCTTCTTACCGTTTGAAGCCCGGTGACGTTGTCTCCGTAGGCGCTCATGGACAGAAGATGCTTACAATTAAGGAAAATCTGAAGGAATATACCAAATCCGGTGTCTACCAGTGGTTGACGTTGGATGCGGATGCAATGAAGGGCACCTTTGTTGCTGTTCCCAGAAGAAGTGAAGTCACCGAACTCGAAAAGATTAACGAGCAGCTGGTGGTCGAGTTGTATTCCAGATAAGGAGTAACCATGGCACGCAAAAACCTTCTGAAGGGCTTTAAGAAGCCCAAGGGGATTACCTTTGAACACAACGCAGTAGAACCGAATTATGGTCGATTTATTGCCTATCCTTTTGAGAGAGGCTTTGGTACCACAATCGGCAATACGCTGCGAAGGGTGCTTCTCTCATCAATCCAGGGGTATGCAGTCACTGCTGTGAAGTTCACCAGCTTTAATGAAGATGGTGTACCGCATATGATTTCCAGCGAATTTGAGCAACTTCCAGGTGTCCGTGAGGATATCTCGGATATCATTGCTTCTTTGAAAAAGCTGCGGATCAGCATGCCTGAGGACTCGGAGGGAACAAACCTTCTCATCGAGTGCAAAGGCCCTGGCGTAGTGACCGGCGCAAACTTCGAGCGTGACCAGGTTGAGATCACCAACAAGGATCTGGTCCTCTTTACGATGATGGAGGATGCCAACATCGAGATGGAGGTTCAGATTGACCTTGGTAGGGGCTATGTCCCGTCTGAAATCAACGAGAAATACATTGAGGAGATCGGGACTATCCCCCTCGACTCAACCTTCTCACCTGTCACTCGCGTAACATATTCAATTGAACCCACCAGAGTCGGCTACCGTAGTGATTACGATAAACTGACAATGGAAATCTACACCGATGGAACTATTGTTCCTCAGAACGCCTTGGCAGAAGCAGCGAAGATCGCGAAAGATTATTTCCAGATTTTCATTAACTTCGACGAGACACTGATTAGTAGCAACGATGAGGTAGATGAAGAGGAAGAGAGAGTCCGTAAGATTCTCAACACCTCTGTTGAGGAATTGGAGTTGACCGTACGGTCCAGCAATTGCCTCAAGAATGCCAACATCAGGACTATTGGTGATCTGACCAAGAAAACTGAGGAAGAGATTGCTAAGACGAGAAACTTCGGTAAAAAGAGTCTCTCTGAAATCAAGGATAAGCTTAAGGAATGGAATCTCAGTCTTGGGATGACAGACTATAGCGTTTTGAAGACAGCAATCAGAGTCCCAGGGAACAAGGAAGAAGAGAATGAAGCATAGGATTGGATTCAATGCGCTGAGCAAAACCTCCTCACACAGGAATGCAATGAAGCGCAGTATGGTGACCTCATTATTCAGATATGAAAGAATTGAGACCACCAAAGCAAAGGCTCTGGAAGTTCGCAGAATGGCTGAGAAAATGATTACTCGTGCAAAGGACGACAGTGTTGCAAATCGCCGTCGCATTGATCGAGATATTAAAGACGAAGCTATTTCCGCTAAGCTTTTCCTAGAGATCGCTCCCATGTTTGCTGAGCGTAAGGGTGGGTATACCCGCATCCTGAAAACCGGCAATCGTCTTGGTGATGCAGCTGAAATGGTCATTCTTGAGCTGGTTGAAAAAACCTCAAAGCCCGATAAGAAGGCTGAGAAAAAAGCTGAAAAGAAGGCTGTGAAAGCAGCTCCTAAAAAGGCTGAAACCAGTACAAAGGCAATAGCCGAGAATGCTAAGAAGAGTGTAAAAGAGGACAAATAAGACTCGCTAGCGCACCTTCACCAATTTATCTGCCCGTTAGGGCTAAGCCGCTGTTGTAATGATGGCGGTTTTTTGTTTTCTTGTTGTTGTTTTCTCCATGGTTGGCAGGAAATATTATGTCAATTCGCTGGTATTCCTATGCTTATAGACTATATTTTCAACAATATGAGCCTTGACAATTACTACATCCGTTCGTATGATTGTAACATTACAATAGGGGGTAGTATATGAACATTGTACTTACTATACACCTTAGTTGTTTTATTGGTATCATCTTAGGTTGGTTAAGCCGTTGGCTGTATGCGAAATTTAAGCTTACCTCGGTCGAACAGAGAGCTGTTAGACTGAATCAGGAAGCAATAAAAGAAGCGGAAGCGAAAAGCAAAGAGCTTTTGCTTGAGACTCGTGATCAGTTGTTGAAAGAACAACAGCAGCAGGAACGAGAAGCTAGAGAAAGGCGAAGTGAATTGCAGCGCTCGGAAAGACGACTCTTACAGAAAGAGGAGACTATCGAGCATAAGCAAGCCGAATTGGATGCTATCAGAAAGCAATTGGGAGATTGGGAAGCTAGACTTGCCCAAATGGAACTTGAGGTTGCAACGAAAGAAAGCAACCTGTTTACTGAAATTGAACGCATAGCAGGCATGAACTCGGAAGAGGCAAAAAACACAATCATGGAGAGCATGTACAACGAAGCTCGCCGTGATGGACAGGTGATGGTCAACAAGATCGAACAGGAAGCACAGCTTTCTGCCGATAAGAAGGCGCGTGATATTGTGGTTACCTCAATTCAACGTCTTGCTACTGAGGTAACCAGTGATGTTACTATCAGCTCTGTAAGTTTGCCTAGTGACGAGATGAAGGGAAGAATTATTGGCCGTGAAGGTCGAAACATCCGGACCCTTGAGACCCTCACCGGTGTGGATGTCATCATCGATGACACCCCAGAAGCTGTGGTGATCTCCTGTTTTGATCCTGTGCGCAAAGAGATTGCCCGCGTCTCCTTGGAAAGGTTGGTCCAGGATGGAAGAATCCACCCAGCTCGGATTGAGGAAGTGGTCAATAAGGTCACCAAGGAAATTGGTAGGATTATCGCTGATGAGGGTGAGAAGGTCATCTTCGAGCTTGGTGTACATAATATGGGACCTGAAACCATCCGTGCACTTGGAAGGCTCTATTTCCGTACTAGTTATGGACAGAATGTGCTTAATCACTCCAAGGAGGTAGCTATCCTCTCTGGGATGATTGCAAGTGAAGTCGGGGCAAACAGCGAACTCGCTATGCGAGCCGGCCTTTTACATGACATCGGCAAGGGTATTGAGACTGAAAGTGATGCTACCCATGCTGAACTTGGTGCTGAGATGGCAAAACGCCTTGGCGAAGACCCTCGAGTTGTCAATGCTATTTTGGCCCACCACAACGATACCGAACCGACCACCATTGAGGCAGTCATCGTACAGATAGCTGACGCCATCAGTGCTGCACGTCCGGGGGCTCGTCGTGAGACTTTGGATAACTACATCAAGAGACTTGAGTCTCTTGAGCATATAGCTGAAAGTTTTACCGGAGTGGATAAGGCATTTGCCATCCAAGCAGGTCGTGAACTCAGAATTCTGGTCAACAATGAGCAGGTTACTGATGACGGGGCCAAAGATATTGCCAAAGGCATTGCTAGTCGCATTGAGGCAGAGCTTCGCTATCCTGGTAGGATCAAAGTGACAATTATCCGAGAGATGAGGGTCGTCGAATATGCTAGGTAGGTTTTAAGGTGTCTGATAAGAAAACACTTGTAGCCCTGCTGCTCGGGGATGTCTGCGGACAACCCGGATGCAGGGCGCTTTTTATGGGCCTTGGCTCTTTGGTCAAGGACTATCGCGCTGATATGGTCATCGTCAACGGCGAGAATGCTGCCAATGGCTTTGGCCTTTCGGCCTCTCTCATGGAACAGTTCTTCTCTTTGGGTGTTGATGTTATCACCAGTGGAAACCACATTTGGCAGCAGGAGGACTTGAGGGTTCACCTCGATAGCGAAAAACGGCTCTTGCGTCCTGCAAACTACCCTCCCCAAGCTCCCGGGCATGGGTCGGTAGTTGTAGACATCAAGGGAACCAAGGTAGGGGTGCTCAACCTGCAGGGGCGGATGCAGCTTCCTTCCATCGACTGTCCATATCGTGTTGGACTGGAACATGTACAGAGACTTCGTAAACAGACCCCGCTTATTCTGGTTGACTTTCATGCTGAGAATACTGAAGAGAAAGAGGCACTCAGCCTCTACCTTGACGGAAAAATCTCAGCCTTGGTAGGAACCCACACCCATGTGCAGACCTCGGATGAGAAGATACTCCCCAAGAAAAGTGCATACATCACCGACCTTGGGCTGTGTGGGCCTTCCGATAGTGTTATTGGGTCTGACCCGGAAATATCCATTGCAAGACAGCTTACCCAGATGCCGATGCGAAGTGAGATAGCTGACACGAGCCCTGTGCTGCAGGGTGTCTGTGTCACTTTGGATGTATCCACTGGAAACACCCTGAAGATTGAACGCTTTAGTAGGAACTTTCTCATCTGATGAAACAGAAGAAGAAGCCCCTGCTGCAGTTACTCATGAACCAATACGGCAGAAAGTACACCAAAGACCAGCTCACAGCCTTCATCGCCTGTAAGAACGTCTATGCAAATGGAGAACTCACTACCGATTTTAGACAGACCTTCAGTGAGGATGCCACTCTCTCACTGAGCTTTGAGCAGTACGTATCACGAGGTGGCTATAAGCTTGAACATGCCCTTGAGGCCTTTTCCCTCTCTGTTAATGGCTTGGTCATGCTGGATGCCGGCTCCTCTACAGGGGGCTTTACCGACTGCTTGCTCCAGCGTGGAGCAAAGCTTGTGCATAGTGTCGATGTCGGATACAACCAACTTGATTGGCGATTGAGGACAGACCCTCGTGTTTTGGTGCATGAAAAGCAGAACATTATGACCCTTGAAGAGCTTGATCCTCCCCCTCAGGGTGCAGTATGCGACCTCTCGTTCCGTTCCATCGGAGAGGCGGCCTCGCATATTCTCTCGCTCGCTGGGGATACCTGGCTGGTCGCTCTCATCAAGCCACAGTTTGAAGTGCCTAAGGATTTGGAAGATTTTACGGGAGTGATCACCGACTCTGCACTTTTAGTGGAGGTAATGCACACAGTCTTTACCTTCCTATCGGAGGAAG
>DMAO01000122.1 GCA_003446545.1 Sphaerochaeta sp. | reverse complement strand
CTTTTCGATGGTTTCAGATACCATGTCATCGCCTCTTCATCTCTTGCTCACAGTCACAGTGAGTCCGGTGACACCAAGTTCGTCAGGGACGATATACTCATCAGTTCTAACGTGCCTTGTTTCTTCAGTCCTTACAGGGGCTTCACCCTTCTTGGTGTAATAGTCATTCAGGGCATTTTTTACAGCCCTGTTAATCAGCTCATTGTCGCTCACAGAGTAACCCCCGTGATGACTTGGTAGAGTTCGTTCTTCTTTGATGTAAGCCTCTCATGTGCCTTGGCATACCTGGCCATGTAGTAGATGCTGTATGCCATCTTCTTGTCAAAGCCGTACTCATTTCCAGCAAGCTCGATTGCCACGGCATCCCACTTCTTGGTATAGATGTCAGGATCCTTCTGGAAACGGTCCAGGAGCTTGAACATGTTGATCACATTGTCTGCATTGGCCTTTGTGATCGGCATGTTCTCTATGTCTGGGAGAGTATCAGCGAGAGATTTAAGGCCCCTCATAAATTCCTTTTCTTTAACCTCTTCCTGGAAGTTGCGGGTGGTTTCCTGATACTCTGCAAGAACGTCGTTCTTAAAATCTTCAAATTTTGATTCAAGTGTTTTGGTATTGGTTTTCATGTTCTGTCACCTGTTTTGAAACTCCGGAGGGAGCTGTCCACAACTTGCCAGATCTTCAAGCCGTGGGTCTTCGCGGTCTCACGTATCTCATCCCGTGTTGTTCTGGGCATCAATACCTGAGCCCACTCTTGCCGATCATACATATTCATCATATCCAACGTGTGACGTTGTACTATATAAAGGAAAGTTGAAACTAGAAGGCAACTGCCACATATATTCCAATTTAAACCGAAGCAAGTGCCGGATTATCAAAAAGAGTTACATGTGTATGTTTCTCATTCACGCCCGTATAGTCCGTTGAAACGAACAACAGATACTTCCCAGGCGAAAGATTTCCCAGTTGCTTCTCCATGCAGCTCCTGCTGCAGTATGGAAACATCATGCGTTCGTATTTCCGGTGATACACATCATAGAAGAAGTTCCACTGCGATTTTAGAATGGATATTGTATTTGAGCAACTGGGATTACAACATCTGACGTGTATCAGGTCGCTTTCCTTGCATTCTAATCCATGGTATGCCAGATCGTTGATGTATGCGTCAGGCTGTGCACTGTCTATTTTGATGAAGGTAGCCTGCACATAGTCTTCGAGAGAAGATCCCCGGATGCTGCACTCAATACTGACAGCATGTATCAGGAGAGGAATCTTAGGCTTTACACAGGTCAAGTAATGTTCGCATTTGTTGGTGCAGATGACCCCGTAGCCATCTTCGTGATATGAGTGACAGAGAAACACTTTTTACCTCCATTTATCTCAAATACCCGTACTCGACAAGCCAATCCCAAACCCTCCCGAAATACCGAACCCNNTGAACAGCGTATGATGTCACATCAACCTGGTCATCGTGTGCGCCTTTCGGGAAGGATGTAAGCTCATCCTCATAGTCCACAAGCCAGGATGCTCCTCTCTTTAGGTAGACAGTGCCAGCTTCCATCCTTGCAGCTGCGGGCAATGCCCTTGTAACCTTGTCCTTATCCGGTTTGAGCTCTCTCACTGGTAAGCCTTCGCGGACTAGCATCTGGTAGAGGATTTTTCCAGCAGCCACACTCTCCACAGCCTGAAATGCTGGTTGCCATTTTGAGAACTCCGATTTAAACAACTTTACTTGTTCTGGTCCTTCCAGTCTGGTCCGGTTCACATCAAGTAAGAGAAGGTCATTGTTTGGGGTATGGGCCCAGGTAGCCAGGACGAAATAGTCAGCTGTGTCTTTGGTACTTGAGGCCGGATCACATGTTTGGAAGACCTTGCAGGTCGATTTTGACACCTTCTTGTCAGTATCTCCGGAGTGTAGAACATAGCCATCCGGTGTATTTTCAAAATATTTGAAATACTGACGCTTGAAGATAGCCCCCTCCTCGACCTGTGGACGCTGCTGGTAGAGAGAACTGAACCAATAGGACCCTAATGTCTGCTTGATATCCAGAAGGGCCTCTACATGATATCTACGAGGGAACAGTGCTTCGCCCGGCATCCTTCCAAGCTGGTCATTGTCCTCAGCCAGTGCCGGAAGATTGATCACTTCCCACTTGTCCGGCTCTTCTGCAAGCAATCTTCCCGAAAGGTCGTCATTGTGCCATCTTGTTTGGATGATGATCACAGAACCACCCGGCTCAAGGCGAGTGTAAGCAGTGGACTTGTACCATTCTGCAGTTCTCTCTCGGTAGATCTTCGAGTTGGCCTGTTCATCGTTCTTAACCGGGTCGTCAATGATCAGGAGATGAGCTCCCTTTCCTGTGATTGCTCCACCTACGCCCGCTGTGCTCATCCCGCCAGTGTGACCTTCAATGTCCCATCTGTTACGCGCAGAAGACTCAGGAGACACCTTGACACCGAACAAGTGGCCGTACTCGTGGAGGATGTTCCGAGCCCGGTGTCCCCAGGTTGCCGCGAAATCGGCTTCATAGGAAGTTAGGATTACTCTCTTGTCTGGATTGTGACCAAGAAACCAGGCAGGAAAGTATTTTGATGTGAGTTCAGACTTGCCATGGCGAGGAGGCATGAAGACCATGAGATGCTTTGTTTTGCCTGCTGCCACATCGACTAGCTTGTCAGACAGCAATCTGAGATGCTTTGCAGGCAACCAATGACCACGGGAAGCGAGCTGTGCAAAAAGGGCAGGTGTTGAGGTCTCCTCATTCGCCATCTTCTAACCCTCCTCTTATCCTGGCCAATTCGTTAAGGATCTGCTTTTCCTGCTCTGTTACTGGAAGTGCAGGAGGGTTGGGTGTTACTGTGATATCTGCTCTGGTGGGTGAATCCAGACCGTTAAGCTTGGCCCTTCTCTCGCTGATTTTCAGGCAGGTATTGATAGCTGCCAGGTCGCCACGTTGAGCAGCAGGATAAGCCTTTGTCCACAGAGTATCCAGCCGGATGTTCTCCAGTTCTCTGAGCTCGTCTGCTGAGCTCCTGACCTTCTCTGTAAGTTCGGCAAGTCCCTTTGTGACAAGCTTATAAGCATAGCCCTTTGTGATGCCCAGGTTGTCGGCTATTTCCTGAAATGTAT
The DNA here is from genome assembly GCA_003446545.1 of Sphaerochaeta sp. GTDB lineage: Bacteria > Spirochaetota > Spirochaetia > Sphaerochaetales > Sphaerochaetaceae > Sphaerochaeta. The sequence continues at coordinate 383 of DMAO01000122.1, read as the reverse complement.
AACAATCCTTTCGAAGTTCTAAAGCCGCTTGTCTCTTGTCAACAGAGTTAACTTTTTTAGATGATGTTTGCGATACCATAGTTTCCCCTCAGTGCGTTTCCTTGTATCTTTTTAGTCGACTGTTGTGTGTTCTCAATACTTTCCTGATAGTACTAACCGGTGTATCAAGCTCCTCAGCAATATCGTGATAGCATCTGCGATTTGCTTCCTGGAGGATCTTCTCTCTTTCATCTGTAGAGAGGTCGACGATGGTCCTCACTGTTCCACCTTCTCTTCTGGGAATAGCAGTGGCTCTAAGGTCGTGTATCGCTCCTGAATTGATACCAGTTTGTCAAGAAGTGGAATGTCCCGATGATGTACCACAACGGTCCACCATTCCAATG
>DMAO01000232.1 GCA_003446545.1 Sphaerochaeta sp. | reverse complement strand
GGCAGTTGGTGGTACAGGAAGCGTTTGAGAAAGCTTCGAAGCTCAAGTCAATCTTGTCGTCATTTACACCACATACGATGGTCTGCTCAATCTTGTCCTTTGCAGGAACAGTAAGGATGACTTTCTTGGCACCAGCCTTGATGTGATCCTTGTAACCACCCTTGGGACCTTCTGCAACGGTGAAAACACCAGTGGATTCAATAGCAACATCAACACCAAGTTCTTTCCAAGGAAGTTCAGCTGGATTTCTGAGTGCATATACGGGAATTGACTTTCCATCAACGATGATTGCGTTTTCACCGACTTCAACGGACTTGTCATATACCCCATAGTTGGAGTCATATTTCAAAAGATGAGCCAGTGTCTTGGGACTGGTCAAGTCGTTGATACCGACTATTTCGATATTCTTGTCTGCAAAAGCAACCTTAAATACGTTGCGTCCAATTCTTCCAAAACCATTAATTGCAATTTTCATTGTTTTCCTCCGGGAATTCTAATTCCATATCGATATTAATATACTGTCTTACCCAACGATGGGTCAACGTATTACCAAAATTTATTTGACTTCCAATTTCAATTGGTTGATCTTATGACCATCAATGTTCTCAACGGTAAATATTGCCTGCAGATCTTCAACAGACTCTCTATCGCCCGGGATTCTTCCAAACAGTTCGAAAACATATCCGCCGATGGTCTCAAAGTCCTCTTCGTCGATCTTCAGCCCAATCTTCTCATTCACCTCATCAATGGAGGTACGTGCCTCTACAATATATACCTTTTCTTCGACCTTGAGGATGCCATCGCCCTCGTCATCATCAAACTCATCCTGGATATCTCCGACAATCACCTCAAGGATGTCTTCCATACAGACAATACCGCTGACCCCGCCGTATTCATCGATTGCAATGGCTATATGCACCTTGCGTATCTTAAATTCCCTAAGCAGGTCATCAAGATGCTTGCTTTCAGGAATGAAATACGGCTTACGCATGAGGGTTTTCACGTCAAAACCATTCTCGATACCATGACGCAGGATATCCTTTGCATAGAGAATACCAATGATATTATCGATGGTATCCTCGAAGACAGGATAGCGCGAGAATCCCTGCTCCTGGATAATTCCATACAGGTCATCTAGGGTAACATCACTGTTGATGAATTCCACATCGACACGGGGGACCATAATCTCTTTAACGGTCTTGTCATTCAGCTCCCCGATGCCTTCAATCATTGTCTGCCGTTCTTCAATCTCTACCTGCTCCCGAAGCTCCTGATCCAAATTATGGTGCTTTTTCTTGAACAGGCCTTTCAATGCCGAAATCAACGTTTGTTACCCCCAAGTTTCATAAGAAGCTGCTCTTGTTGCACGAGCATCGGCTCATTTGCATCATCGCTTGCGTGATCAAATCCAAGGAGATGGAGCAAGCCATGAATCAAGAGCCGAAACAGCTCCTCATCAACTTCAACACTAAATGATTGTGCATTTCTTTTCAAGGTATCTATAGAAATCACCATGTCTCCAAGTACCCGAACTTCTACCGGTGGTGTACTATCCCCTGCAAAGGAGAGTTCAGGCCAGCAGAAATCCTCAAGATCATCCTCCTGGACAAACGAAAGTATGTCAGTACTCTCATCCTTGTCTCGATAGGTCTTGTTGAGTTCTTGCATGGATGCATCACTGACAAAGGTGAGAGAGAGCTCACAAGGCTCCACCTCCAATGCTTCCAACACTGCAAACACTCTCTTCTCCACAAGACTTTCCGGTGCAATTTCCTGGAAGGACTCAGCTTCATACGATATGTCCACTATCCAATCTTTTCTCATGTCTGCCTATCCTTTGAAAGGTATCCTTTGTTGAGTAGTATCCCGTTCTTCTGGATACTCTATTCGATGATGGTCCCTTCCTATCAGCGATTGCAAGAAAGAGGCTCCAATAAGGTCGAGATCTGTCAGGGAGAGTAGAGAGTCCTTCAATTGGTCACGGGCAATCTTGCCCATGATAACAGAATGGATGAGTTTTTCATATTTGGAGGGGGTAGCCTTTTTCAAAGTTCGGCTGGCAGCCTCCACACAGTCGCTGAGCATGACAATCGCTGCTTCCGGAGTTGTAGGACGTACCCCACTATAGGAATAGTCATCCTCATTCACCTCAAGACCTGAGGCAAGAGCCTGTTCTTTAGCCTCATGGTAGAAAAAGAGGATGACATCGTTGCCATGATGTTGGGCAATGATGTCCAACACCTCCTGAGGGAGACCGGCCTCCCTCCCCTTCTCAACGCCAAGCTTCACATGGCTTTTTATTATGGCGACAGAGAGACTTGGCTTGATATCATCATGCTTGTTCTCCTGGCCTTGGTTTTCAATAAAATACTCAGGGTGGTCTGCCTTGCCGATATCATGATAAATGCCCCCTACTTTGGCGAGCATGGCATTGGCTCCTATGGCCTTCGCAGCATTGTACGCTAGCTCAGCAACATAGCGGCTATGGTTGTACGTTCCCTGGGCAACTACAGAGAGCCGGTCTAGGACCGGACTATCATCAGCCTGGGCAAGCTCATTGAGGCGAAACAGGGTAGGAATATTAAAGAGTTTCTCGCACAGGGGGACGATAGAGGCGACCAGCACTAGGGAAACCGTAATATTGACTACCAGAGCCCCCAGCAACCCCACGATTCCATTGAAGGAGTACCCTCCAAGCAAGTTAAAGACAATGGCCATGAAACTGCTAAACAGACAGGCATAGAACCAGTTGTAGATATCATCGAGACGCTTAAGGGTAAATTGGAAGAAGTAAAGGCAGAACCCTATTGTGGTCATCGCGAAAAAGAATGTCATCTCAGTGCTGTGTGGCATAATCATGGCATAACAGGAGAGCATAAAGCCACTGATTATCCCCATTCGCTTCTTGTTCGTAATCTGGGAAATGAAGATAGGTGCAAACAGGACAGGCAAGAATGAGTCCTTGAATTGGATTGCATTTTGTACCGACCAGTGGGATATCAGATAGAGCATCAGAAGGGAGAGCAAGACAGAGGAGAGCATCAAATTCAGATAAAGATAGTAGCGTTTCTCATGCTTGAGAAACTGGGCGAAGACATAGAGGGCAGAAAATGTAGATAACAGGACAAAGACCAAGCGCCCGATCAGCTCCAGCACAGTATAGTTTATGGAAGAGCTGTTCATCTTCGAGACCAATGCCATCTGCTCTTCTGAGATGACCGTATCCTTGCTTATCAGTTTCTGCCCTCGCTGTATGGTGATCAGAACAGGCTTGACCTGTTCTTTTGCAACCGTACGAAGATGGAGCGTCTTTGCCTCGTTATAGCGGACATTTTCCTCAAGGAGCAAGGCAAGGGTATCAAGAAGCAACAAGGACTGGAAGCTCGGGTTCTCACTGACGTAGGCTGTCAGCCAGTAGGTAAGATACTCTCCCAGATTCTCTTTTGTTACCGTGGAACTGAAAGGTTGTTCAACCAAAGTCATTGCCTTCTCCATGGAGAGGGTGTTTTCCACATAGAAATACTCATAGCCCGCTTGCTTGTTCTTGAGGATATCCGCCTGCGAAAAGAGTCCCTTTTGCAGGATAAGCTCACTTGTCTCCTCAAGGGCAGATAACATGAAAAGGAGATCCTGTTCATTCATTTCTGCAAAACGGGCCATAACATTTGCAGAATCAGGGGAACCTACCCTTTCAAACTTCTGCACCTCAACCTTGTCGGGGTCCCAATAGTTGACAAAATCCTGGACTCTTGTAACCGACACACTGGTGTCGTGCAAGGAAAAAGAGAAATGGGGAAGCACCTTTGCTTCTGCCTTTTCTTTGAGACGATTGGTCTGTTCGGTATCCAAATATTCGAATGAGGAGAATGCAAACACATCCTCATTGGCAAGGGACCCGACCTGATAGCGTGAAGAGAACGAACGCAGACCTTCACCGGGACTGCGGGTCACCAACAAAGGGATGACCATCGCCGTGAGAACAACCAGGACAACAAGGGTTGATGCAAGGCTCTTCTGTTTCTGTGTATCGCTGGATTTTCTATCTTTTCTCTGCTGTTTTTTACTCATGCTGGCTACCTTTGTCACTGTTTTCTGCATCAATGGCATAGGCATCGATTATCCGTTGGACTATACGGCTACGCACCACATCACTTGAATCAAAAAGAACAAATTCGACACCTTCTATCTCTTGCAGTATATCCACGGCATGGACAAGACCACTTAATCGATGACGTGGCAGGTCGACTTGGGAGATATCACCAGTTATGATAGCAGTTGACTGCTCTCCAAGTCGGGTAAGGAACATCTTCATCTGTTCAACAGTTGTATTTTGGGCCTCATCAAGGATGACAACTGCATTGTGCAATGACCGACCGCGCATATAGGCAAGTGGGGCTATCTCAATACTGCCATTCTCTTCGAGACGATGAATGGCCGAGAGGCTTGTCATCGATTCCATCGCATCGTACAGCGGATGAAAATACGGGTTGATCTTCTGAGCGAGATCACCTGGCAGAAAGCCCAGATTTTCTCCGGCTTCAACAATAGGTCTGGTAAGGATCAGTTTTTGTCTCTTTCCTGAAAGCAACAAGCTCAATGCATAGGCAACCGCAAGAAAAGTCTTCCCTGTTCCTGCAGGCCCGATACCGAAGACTATCTGCTTCTGTTCCATTGCTAGGATGTATTTCTCCTGATGTAATCCTTTAGGATAGGCAATTCGGCTCTGTACGATGATGGAAGGCTTTTTTGGCTCTTCCTCCTCCGGATTCTGGGCTAGCTCCATAACAGAACGTGTATTTCTAAGACCTTGGTACTCCATGAAAATCTCTGCTTCACTGATATGCTCATGTACTGTTGCATAGTCCTTAAGACGTGACAACAATCTCTGTAAGCGGTTTCCAGAAGGTTCATTAGGACAAGTGTATGTGAGTCTGATACCTTTTGCAAATAGTTCGCAACCGAGCAAGGCTTCCAAATAGGGCAAATTGCGGTCATTGATACCGCAGACACGTTCCATCTGCTCCTCATTATCGAATTCGATACTACTTTCCATCTCCCACCTTACGACGATGTGACCTGAGCCCATCCATCTGATGATTCAGTCCACTTCTCATCAACCTTGAGTTCTGGAATGGTCTTCCATTGGAGGAAGACCGAAACAACCGGAACCCATTTGTACTGATTGTCCAATAATACAACACTTCCAGTATATTTACAATTCAAAGACCAGTCCTCCATATAGTGTATAAGCTCTATGGATATGGAGTTCATATTGAACTGGGTGGCATTCCTACCATCACCGAAAAGGTCAAAGGAACGGAGAAGATCTTCCCACATCAGGGGAAAGGAGAAGTCAGGCCCTTCATAGTAGTGATAGAAACCTCGGTTGGAACTGGTTAGGGAAAAGGAGAAGTCGAGGAATTCAGCTATGGAGAACCCTGCCTTGGCTGTAAGGCTCAAGGAGGTGGCATATACATCGATAAAACTTATGGATAGCTTGGCATCAAGGCCTAGCTTCAAGACTATGCGCCTTTTCCACCAGGAATAGGAGAGATCCTGGAGGGCGACCTGAGTGTTAAGGGTTTCTGCTCGCAGAGCATCGGAGGGTCCTGCATAGATAAGGGTAGAGGTCACATAGGGCACAGAGATTGTCGAGGTGATGTCCTTGAAGTAGTTGTTTCCATACAGGTCTGATGAAGCTTCAAAGGAAAAGCTCTCCTTGAATGAGAGTTGCTTCTCAAACAATAGTAGTGTCCCACTGCCTGAAAGGGTAAGGGGAGACCATCTGTCACTGCCAAGATTTTCCAGATCATAGGTACCCAACAAGGAAAGCGTTAGTACAGGAATGCTGAACTTGACTGAAGAAGAGAAAAGTTGGGCAGTAAGGTTGCCTTCACGATCAATAAACTTCAAGGAACTGGCAAGAGTCCAAGGACCAATTGCATAGCCTAATGAGGGCAACAATGATTGGGTCAGAGGATAGAGGGTGGCAGTGATCGAAGGGGAGAGCGTCCCTTCCCCTACACGGAAGGATTTTGCAAGCCTCAGTTGGTGCTTGGTCACATATTCCTTGGTAAATTTGAAGTAACCCTCTTGGGACTCATAGGGGGCGGATATGGACTGCGAGTCTCGGAAGGTATAGAGCTTCTCCTCCAAGGTGTAGGTAAGACCTATCAGCGGAATGGTAGCATTGGTCGCACTGGTAAGCTGAAACTGTCGTGTCAGGTAGGTAGTCTTAGTCCTATCCTCACTGGTGATGAATGGTGAGGAGAGTTTCTGGTTGAAGGTAAAGAATGTCGGGTGCACTACTACACCCAAACTGAGGGTCGGAGTTGTGGAGGTATAGAACTTTCTGTTCGTATCCCAGGTGGTGGCGGACTCTTCAAGATCGTCAACCGAATAGATGAGCTTCTCATCCACTGAGTAGCCTAGTGTAATGGATTGTTTGGCTCCTGCAGATAAGGTCTTAGTCTTTGTGGCAAGTGTGGGAACATATGCTTCATCCAGCGTAGCATCGAGAAAAAAAGCATCCATGGGAGCCTTTTCACCAACTTGATCATTTTGGACAGTTTCAGGTTTCTCTGTTTGCCCGATGGGTCGGGACCAGGAGAACAGTTCCCCACTGATGGTTGCCTGAAGCTCTGGGAGTGTGAGTTTTTGCAGCCTATAGCTGTACAGGGAGGAGGTTGTATCGATTCCCCATCGCCAGTCGATAGAAGCATTGAGGGTGCTAATTTTGGCTACTTTGATGAAATTCCCAAAGGGTTTTGTAGGGAAATTGAACGTTCCGTTTGCTTTCCAGGTATAGCTATTCACATCGCTTCTATAATCTGAGGGGAACTCCTGGCGTTTGCCAAAGAGCGAATCAAAAGAGAATGCGGTGAGCCTGTTTCCATAGAGACGGCGAACCGATGGGTCCGAATAGAAGGGCATGGTCATGCTCAGGTCAGCCCAAGAGGTGTCTACCAGGACCTCATTGGATCCAAACATCCTCACCTTGGGAAAATCCAGACTACTTGTAAGGGTGTCCTTCCCCTCAGGATGGGCAGCAATGCGCATATCCGTATCGATTACCACCTTCTCTGACACAAGGCTGGTATGGGCCACCAAGCCTATGCTGATGCCGCTGTGCTCGTAAGAGTCGGCAAGCAGGACAAGATACGAGCCACTGTCGGTTGTCCACTTTTCAAAAGGGGTCATTTCCCCCTCTCTAGGGCGATATACAGGACCAGAGGGAACGTAGGATGTATCAGGTTCCCCTGCAAGCAAGCTGGTAAAGCTGCTGGTCTCAGACTTCTTGAAGTTAGGATAGGTGCCGTATATCTCAAAGGTGGTGTTCAGGAACATTCCCCTATCACTCGAAAATCCCATGGCAGGATTCCCTACCATCCTAACCCCTGGGACAAAGAAGGCTGGAACCCAAAAAACAGGGACCCTGCCAATTGAGAGGTAGGCATTCTTTAC
>DMAO01000191.1:3288-3488 GCA_003446545.1 Sphaerochaeta sp. | reverse complement strand
GATATCCCAAGATGTCCCACCGCCTTGACTATGAGGCGGAACTGGCCATCGTCATTGGCAAGAAAGCAAAGAATATACCCCTTGTGGATGTGGAGGACTACATCCTTGGCTATACCTTTGCGAACGACATAACAGCGCGTGACCTGCAACCCAAGCAGGGGCAGTGGACAGTAGCCAAAAGCTTTGACACCTTCTGCCCC
>DMAO01000191.1:0-3251 GCA_003446545.1 Sphaerochaeta sp. | reverse complement strand
TGCAAAAGTCAAACACCAAGAACCTTATCTTCGGAGTACCCTTCCTGGTAAGTTACCTCTCCCAGGTCATGACACTGCTTCCAGGAGACATCATCCTTACAGGGACCCCAGGAGGCATCAGCGGGATGCATAACGGTGATACGGTTGAGATACTGATCGAAGGCCTTGGGGTACTGAAGAACACTATCGGCTAAAATACTCGATAGCCACATTCTTTCCATCAAAATACAGCAAATCTCCCTCAGGATAGTTCCATACAGCCTGCAGGGTAGAAGGGAGCAAAAGGTCCCCTTGCATGGTGTAGTCGGCAAGGATTGCCGTCCATTGAACTTGCTCCTTCTTCCCGTCCATGCCGGTGGCCATCCTGTCGTCGGTGACAAAGCTCAACATCTCCCCTTCTTCACTGAAGCTAAAGATACCACTGCAGGTGATTCCATACGCCTCAATAGTTGCGCTTGCATGGGTGTCATCCATCGCTTCCCACTGTATATACGGCTGGAGGGCAGCTGAGGGGACAAACAGGGCTTCAGCAAGAAAGGTAGCCAAGCAAGCGCGGTCCATATCTACACCCCGTTGGTCAAACAGGGCAATGACCTTGGCGATTCTCCCCAGCATTGAACCCGTACCTCCGAGGTACGAGTCAAAGCCCTCAAAGGGAATGCCATAGAGGGAAGAATCAATATAAGCCAGACGCTGAGGCTTCGTAACCCCATTGTACTGCACATAGTCAATCTTGATAGTAGGCTTCTCCCTGCCTAGGGAGAAATCGACATCCTTGAAGGTAGCCTTCATATAGGTCATCTTGGGTTTGCCTATGAACTGGCAATGGATAAAGAATTTCTGCACAGGAAGAGGAAGAGATGCGATATCGTCCAAAGTGAAAAGCTCATCACTAACGCCAGCATCACTAATAAGCACATCGGTGGCCTTGGAAAACTCCTTGTGTGTTTTCGAGTAGGGCAAAGCAAAGAATACCAACACCAACAAAACAATTCCAACCACAACACCAAGCACTATCATGCTATTCCTCCTTCCCTTATGCATAGAGCTCCTCCAACCTAACTATATTGCCTGATACCTTTGCAAGGCTCTGGGAAAACTTCCTGAGCTCTTCTTCAGAAAATCCAGAGAACAATGTCTCTATGAAAGCCTCTTCCTTAGATTCCCGGCTCTTACAGTGCTCAAGACACCTGGAGGTGACACTGACCTCCAAAAACCGCTTGTCATCTTCACGCTTCTCGATGGCAAGAAAGCCCTGCTTTTCCAACAGTTGTGCCATCTTCATCACATTCTGACGGGACGATCCCATCCTTTGGGCAAGCTCACTGACAGAGAGCTTTTCCTCCTCACTTCGTATGAGGACTGCTATGAGAAGCCACTGCTTGAGTGTCATCTGTTCATCCAGACCATCACCAACGACCTGCAATCGGTTGGATAGAGTAAAAAATGATCCGAACAAATATGCTTGTAGCACTTTAGTATCTTGGATTTGCATATAATCTCCTTAGTAGGTAACCTATTGCCTAATATAGGTAATAGGTTACATAATGTCAATACCTCTCAACCCTATCACCTGGAAAAGTAGTGGTATCCGCTACTCTCTGATTAGGACAGACCTCATTTTCCCCTTGGAAAGGACATTGTCATTCATGGTTTCATCAACTCAAACACTGCAGGAGAGAGAAGTCATTAAGATTTGAGCCCCAGCTGCCAAATCCAAAACAGCATGCCCTATCATCAAGGGCACAAGGTTCCTTCGCCTATAATAGATCAAGGCTAAGGTGACCAACAAAGGCACAAACGATAAGAATCTAAACAGGATATATTTCCAATCTGCCAATAAGGGGATAAAACTATGCTGCAAAGCATAAAAAAACATTGGATACGCAATTGCGAGCAATTTGTTACCTGTCATCTTTTCAATTCCATTCAGAGAATATCCAAAGTACAAGGGTAATTCAGCAAACACAATAGTTAGGGGAAAAAGTATGACATTTATGCTTGCAAGCCAAACAGGAATAGGCTGTATCAATGTTACAGACACATACCCATAGATCATGAATCCAAATACATACATCCCCACTATTCCCAATACAAACATCACCACAATAAGGGGCAAGGTATATTTCAGATTGTTTTGTCCCTTTTCATAGCCAATAAGTTTTCTATAGGTAATCCCTTCACGTTTGCAAATACCCACTATCAGGGCAATGGTAATACAATTGCAAACCGTACAGAGGATAGACCACCACCGACTTGCTTGTTCCAAGGATTGGTTGGTAACTTTCGCAAACAGCAGTCCAACAAGAATGAACAAACCACTTCTAAACAACGGAAGGATAAACGGTCCCATTTTCTTCATTGTATCTAATCCTCGCACTGTCATATTACTCCCCATAGCCCTTTCTCCAGTATCATTTTACATACTACCACCACTTCTCGAAACGCCCTACCAGAAAGTGGTTGATTTTTCAGAGGGTTCAACTACGTCTTACTTTGTGCTGTATTCTTATACAATTGATTACTCCCTTGGAGTATATATTGGACCCTCTGTATGTATCCATCCCTGATGAAGCTGGGTATTAGACAATGCAGGTATCCGATAATTTCGGATACCTGCCGACTCTCAAACTTCACCCTCATCCTTGTAAGGATATACACAGCTTTAAGTTGAATCTATTCAACTTGCTTTCACCTTAACAAAGAGGTATCGTTAAAAGGTAGCAAACACGCCACAGATACATAGGATGTTGCCCCACATTGATGCAATACAAGAAAGAAAAGACCTTTGTATGTATGAAGCCTCCCTTGTAAACGATTATCTGTATGTATGAGCAATGTACCTGTTTCCGAAGGGTGTTAGCTGGAAATAGGGGAACGGCCTTCTTTGCCCTTGCAATAAGGAGTACGTCTGGAAAGAACCTATATTAAAAATATGTATCGAGTATAATAATTCGGTATGGGTATATTTTGATTAGAGAACATAATTTCCAAATAAGGAATTACAATGGAACAGAAAAAGAACCAAAAAAATCAGCTGATACATAACAGTACTACAGAATTTTTGATATTTACAGCGCAGGCAGGCGAGCAAAGCATCGAAGCTCGATATGAGGAAGAGACTATCTGGTTGTCACAAAAATTGATAGCACAACTTTTTGATGTTGATGTACGAACAGTGAATGAACACTTGCAAAATATATTTAAAAGTGGGGAACTACAAGAGGATTCAGTTATCCGGAAATTCCGGA
>DMAO01000084.1 GCA_003446545.1 Sphaerochaeta sp. | reverse complement strand
AGGAGTCAGTCAAGAAGGCAAATGACATCTACAAGCTGATGGGCCTGAAAGTCCCTCACAGGATTTCCTTAGGGAAAGAAGTTGTGTAGTTAGAAATTGGCACAGGGAACTATAGATTAATCATATTCGAGCTAGTGTCTAACAGTTCCTATGAAAGATTTGTCTTGACATGAGGGCTCACCATAGTGGTACTCTTATTAACAACTCTTTGGGAATATACTATATAAAAAGAAATAAGGTAGGGAAACCATAAAAAGGCCAGAAAGCATAATACGCCACTTTGTTGTGGGGATTGTCATCATAAGCATCACGATGTTGGGCATCCTAAAGTTTAATATGGCCTTGGATGACAAGGCAAAAGAGATCAGTCGTCTCGTTTCACAGACTCATGACACCTTGTATGAGTCAGCTTTAGTGAAGATTTCCTACCAGCATATTTTGCTACATGAAAGAGCCTATCTTCTTACAGGAGAGGAAGAAGAACTTTTTAATATCAACTTTTACATAGACTCTTTTGTACAACACCATAGCAAGCTCTCCTCCCTAACCAAGGGGAACGAGGCACAACAACTCAAGATTCAGGAGCTTATGCAGGTATTTCTCACTATGTACAACAAGAATATCGAACCAATGCTTCACATGCGCTCCTTGATGGAAACATCCCCGGAGGAATTTGTCAAAGGGTTCCAGTTCACCGAAACCTTCCTTCTATCAGAGGCCTATACCGCTGAGCAGCTCGCCATACTCGATGATATAGAGCAGAGCGCCCAACAGGAGCTTGCAGAACAACAAAAGAGTATGAATCGATGGTATTACTATGACACTTTGCTTACCATCGTAGGGCCCCCGATTGTCCTTCTAGTAACCTTCCTTACAGGACTGTTGGCTGTACTTAAGATTGGCTCATACCGAAAGGAGCAGGAAGCTTACCAAAAACAACTCAAACATAGTCGGGATCAGTATAGTAATGTCATTGAAGGAGCCAATGTAGGTACGTGGATATGGCATGTGCAGGAAGATACCATCTCCGTCAACGAAAAGTGGGCTGAGATGCTAGGGCATACCCTTGCAGAACTCCAGCCCATCTCATTCAAAACCTGGGATGACAACATCCACCCCGATGACTATGCCCTGTCACAACAGATGATACAGGATATCGTAACAGGTACGAAGAGTTCCTTTAGCTTTGATGTACGACTGAAGTGCAAGGATGGTTCCTGGACCTGGATCCATGACCAAGGAAAAGTCATCTCCTGGAATGATGATGGCAAACCGTTGCTGATGACAGGCACCCATACCAACATCAACAAACGAAAAGAAGCACAATTCGCCCTGGAAAAGAGCGAACAGGATAGCCGCCGCCTCATTGATTCTATGACCCAAGGCTTCGCCCACTGTGAAGTCATCCTCGATGAGATGGGTAAGCCCTCTGATATCCGCCTCATCAAAGCAAATCCCAGCTTTGAGCACCAACTTGGAGTTCCTAGAGGATCCCTCCTCGGCAAGACTCTGCGTTCTGTCATGCCTGAGGTGGAAGAGTTCTGGATCGAACGTAACTGTGAGGTTGCCCTTACCGGAAAACCCACCTCCTTCGAAGGCTACAATAATGTATTAGGCAAGTATTTCTTTGCATCAACCTACTGCCCCAACCCAAACCAGTTCGCTATCATCATAGATGATATCACCGAGCGAAAGCTCTTGGAACAGCAGGTGTTCTATGAGAAGGAACTTTTTGAGACTACCCTGCTCTCCGTTGGTGATGGCGTCATCTCTACAGATGCTGAGGCAAAGGTCCTCTTCATGAACAGGGTTGCCGAAGAACTTACCGGTTGGAGATCTGATGAGGCCAAAGGCCGTCCCTTTACTGAGATTTTCAAGACCGTCTGTGGGACGAAACGAAAAAGATGTCCAGACCCTGTCAATAGCGTCCTGGAACAAAAATGTACGATCAAGCTGTTGGACGATACCATCCTCATCGCCCGTGATGGAGTGGAGCGCTACATTGACGACAGCGCCTCACCCATTATGGATAGGGATAAGACTATCAAGGGCGTGGTACTGGTATTCCGCGACAGCACCGAGAAGAAAAGAGAGAAAGATAAGATTCTACAACTAAGCTACCGCGATGCCCTCACCGGGCTCTACAACCGACGCTACTACGAACAGATCAAGCAGACTGTAGATACCGAACCCTACTACCCCCTTACCATGGTTCTTGGGGATGTGAATGGTCTGAAACTGACCAATGATGCCTTCGGACACGATGCTGGGGACCAGCTCCTGAAAAAGGTCGCCGCAGTATTTCGTAAGACTTGCAGGGAAGGGGACATCATCACCAGAATTGGGGGAGACGAATTCATCCTCCTGCTTCCCAGAACCGATGCCCTCAACGCCAAGATTATCGTCGACCGCATCAATGAGGCCCTTTTGACAGAAGAGATACGGGGCCTTAGTGTCTCAGTCTCCTTTGGCTATTCGGTGAAAGAGGGAGAGCCGATCTCCTTAGAGGAAACCTTCAAAATTGCCGAAGATGGCATGTACAGAGAAAAGCTCTCCAAAAGCGCGGCTTTCAAGAAGCATGCCATCGACACGCTCTTGGTAAAGCAGTTTGAAATGAACCAGTGGGAAAAGGAGCACAGCATCAAGGTAGGACAGCTCTGCAAGAGCTTCGCCCAGGTGATGGGATTCTCCAAAGAAGAGGTCTGGCAAGTCGAACGGGGAGCCAGCCTGCATGACCTAGGGAAAATAGCCATAGACGAGAACATACTCTCCCAAGAGGAAGGACTAACACAATCACAGCGGTTGGAACTGAAACGCCACCCTGAAATTGGATACACGATACTCCGTTCAGTTGGAGAGTACGCTCCCTTTGCAGAGTATGTGCTCTACCACCACGAACGTTGGGATGGGACAGGCTACCCACAAAAGCTTAAGGGTGAGGCCATCCCGCAACCGGCCAGGATGATTGCTATAGCTGATTCCTATGTTGCTATGACCAGCGACAGGGCATACAAGCAAAAGCTCAGAGCCGACGAGGCTATCGACGAGCTCTATGCCTGCAGTGGCACGCAGTTTGACCCTGACCTTGTTCCTATCTTTGTGACTAAGGTGCTCCCCACAACAAGACAAGACTAATCGCAGTCTGGTAACCAGAGAAAAGACTCAAAGAAATAAGCGAGGGAAAATGACGAATATAGTACAAGTCGGTGAACATTGTTTTGGATGCACAGCGTGCGAACACATATGCCCTGTCTCATGCATATGCATGGTTCAGGACACAAAAGGCTTCCTGTATCCACAGGTTGATGAAGAACAATGCATCGACTGTGGACTATGCCTGCAAGCATGTCCATACGTCTCTGATAGCAATTTGAACTCTGACTTGTTTCCCGATACCATCGTCTATGCTGCTAAGCACCCTGATGATGCAACTAGGATGCAAAGTGCCTCAGGAGGAGCTTTTACAGCAATCTCTGACTATATATTGGAGCACCAGGGGGTGGTATACGGAGCGGGATATGATGCTGGTCTGACTGCCTGTCATATGAGGGCAAGTTCTACCGGACAACGTGATCATCTTCGTGGGTCCAAGTACGTACAGAGCAACCTCGGTGATACCTACAAAACTGTTGAACAGGACTTGCAGAATTCACTACGTGTCCTCTTTACTGGCACACCATGCCAAGTTGCAGGACTTCGGAACTACCTCCAAAAGGACTATGAGAACTTGTTGCTGGTCGATCTTATTTGCCATGGAGTGCCTTCCCAGAAAGTATTCAAGGATTACCTGTCCCAGATGGAACAGCAAGAAGGCAGTGCCGTAATCGATTGTACGTTTAGGGATAAGAGTAAAGGGTGGAAGAATCTTGTAATGAGTCTTGATTTCCAATCAGGTACCAAAAAGATCGAAGCTTCCAATTCAACCTTCTATTCCCTATTTATCGATGGCACAATACTACGTCCTTGCTGTTATGAGTGTAAGTTCTCAAATTTTAACCGCCCAAGTGATATCACAATAGGCGATTTTTGGGGAATTGAACAAACCTTTCCCTTGTTTGATGATGAAAAAGGGATTTCCTTGATCTTGGTCAACTCCAGAAAGGGTGAGACTTTTTTCCAACCTGCTTCCGAGTTGCTTTCATGCTTGCAAAGCACCCATACGGATTGCCTCCAACACAGCCTCTTCGCACCTACCAGTTCTCATGCGAACAAAGATGCATTTTGGAAAGACTATAAAGAGTATGGATACCTGTTTGCCGGGGAAAAATACGGTGGAGGGAGGTAAGGTTCACCCTACCCCACATGCAGATTACTGTCCACCTGGAACTGTTGTTGCAACCATACGACGGTTGCTCCTCTGGTACAGCAGACCCACTACAACCAACAGGACCCCTGAGACAATGAGTAGGCTTTCTATGGAAACAATATCTGCAAGAGGCCCAAAAATAAGGATGCCAATAGGCATGGAGAAGCCCACGATGAGCTCCACGATAGAAAATACCCTTCCCATCTTGGACGGTTCTACAATTTCCTGAATCAGGACAGTCTCAGCTGTTGCCAGAATCGGCATAAAGATGCCTACCACTAGCATAACAACCAA
>DMAO01000354.1 GCA_003446545.1 Sphaerochaeta sp. | reverse complement strand
GGAGAAAGAGGCTTGTCTCCCCATAACAAATAGGGAGGTCCAGTTTGGATTCTCCACGTACGAATCACTTCGGGTAGTAAAATCCCATCCAGTGCATCTTGATGACCACCTTATCAGGCTCGAACACTCTTGTATGGGAATTGGGCTCTCACACCCCTTTACCCGAGAGGAACTGAAGGATTGGGTCTACAAACTCATCAAGGTAGACCTGCTAGAAGAGGCTTCTGTAAGAATCCTCCTGGTTGGTGGCAAAGAGCCCCAGTGCTTTATCACGGCCTCTCCCCTGCTTACGTATCCTGAGGATTATTACACCCGGGGAGTGGGTGCCATCACCTATGAAGGGGAGCGTCTGATGCCCTCCTGCAAGACAGGAAACCTCCTGCTCAACTACATGGCCTTGGAGAAGGCGAAAAGCTCTGCTGGCTTTGAAGCCCTGCTCGTTGATCGAAAGGGGCAGGTCCTGGAAGGGACAAGGAGCAATTTCTTTGCCTTTAGGGATGGTAAGCTCTATACAGCCAAGGATGATGAGGTGCTCTTGGGGATAACCCGTGAGCGTATCATCCAAGCTACAAAGATTTTAGGCATTGAGGTAATCTATAAGGCACCTTTGGCAAAGGATTTGCATGCAGGTCTGTATGATGAGTTGTTTGTATCGGCGACCAGCATGGCAGCCATGCCGCTCTCTACCCTTGATGGTCAGGCTTTCAAAGCTCCATTTGACCGTACCAATGCCATCAAGGCCCTGGTCCGTTCATGGGAGCTTGAGGACTAAGGAATGCAGGTAGGGGGAACGTTATCGTTACTCTAATGCAGAAAATATTCTCCCCTATGCAATCTTAGGGTTTCTGCTTGCAGATGCAAGCAAACCTCTCATCCGGTGAACGTAAGGGCCCAGAGGTCTTCAAAGGCCTTTGACTGGTGTGTCTACCTTAGGGAGGTGGACAATTGTATATAATTGCTCTATCTTTATGGGTAAGGGTCCCCACTGGTTGACCCTTCTGAACCCTGCATTTACAAATTCTTATAAAGGCGATATATAGATCCATGAAATTTACCGAACTACCCATAAGTGAGCAATTGCTCAAAGGCATCTCTTTTGCCGGCTTTGCCGAATGTACTGAGGTGCAACAGCGCGTGCTTCCTGTAAGCCTTACCCAAAAAGATGTGATGATCCAATCAAAGACCGGCAGTGGCAAAACTGCAGTCTATGTGCTGACAATCCTGGAAAATTTTGTTCAAGCAGTCAAGGAGGGCAAGAACAAACCCAAAGCCCTCATTGTCGCTCCTACCCGGGAGCTTGCAGTCCAAATTGAAGAAGATACCCTCAAGCTCTCTAAGTACATACCAGGCCTCTCGGTGGGATGTTTTTATGGAGGTGTGGGGTACGCAAAGCAGGACAAGGCCATCGAAGAGGGGTGTGACATCTTTGTCTGTACCCCTGGAAGAATCCTTGACTACCAGAAGATGCATAAGATTGACTTCAGGAACTTTGACATCTTTGTCGTTGATGAGGCTGACAGGCTGTTTGACATGGGTTTTTATCCTGACATCCAGAATATGTTCAGCCTGCTGCGTCCCTGCACTGAGAGGCAGACTATGCTGTTCTCAGCTACCTTGAGCACCAAGGTGAAGAATCTTGCCTGGTCGTTTATGAACAACCCTGTGGAGATAGCGGTCCAGCCTGAGGAGATGACTGTGAAGGCCATAACCCAGGAACTCTATCACATCTCGAAAAAAGACAAGTTTGGTCTGCTGCTTCAGCTGCTGAGCAAAGAAAATCCCGAGAATTGTCTTGTTTTCACCAACACGAAAGCCCGTTGTATCGAAGTCTCCAAACGCCTCACACTCAATGGGTATGCAGCCAAATACCTTATGGGAGACCTTCCTCAGGCTAAGCGGCTCGAAACCATCGACCGTATGAAGGAGGGGACGATCAAGTTCCTTGTTGCAACCGATGTTGCAGCCAGAGGGTTGCAGATCGACGACCTTGAACTGGTAGTCAACTACGACATACCCGATGATTTTGAGAGTTATGTCCATAGGATCGGGCGTACTGCAAGGGCCGGCAAGAGTGGAAAGTCAATAACCCTCGCTGATGAAGAGTACGTATTTGGCCTTGAGCCAATCGAAAACTTCATCAACATGAAGATTCCAGTAATCTGGCCAGCTGAGGGGGAACTGCCTGAGGTTGAGGACAAGAGCTCCAAGTATTCCTTCCGTGATCTTGTGCGCAATGACGAGTATTCGCGTTCTTCCTCTCCAGGTGGGCCTAGAGGCCGTGGCAAACGGCCGGCTCCTGTAACAAGAAGAGGACCTGCCCCTCGTCGTGATGGAAACCAGAGCCGAAGGGACAGCTCAACACGTCCTCCACGCGTAGCACAGGGCTCAAGACCTGCTCCAGCACCAAGAGGCAGCTCCCAACCGCCGAGAAGGCCCAGTGCTACTGAGCATGCAGGACGCAGAAGCGGCTCAAAGAGCTATGCAGAGATCCAGAAGCTTTCTTTGGAAGAGAGAATGTCTTACTACAAGCAACAGTATTCCAATGAAAGTGGAACACCCGTCAAGAGTGCGCCAAACAGATCCGCTCAGCCTAAAGGTGAGAGCAGAAACAGCCAAGGCAGAAAAGACGAACCCCGCAAGAGCGAACCCAGGAAAGACGAACAGAAAAAACCTGCACGTACCTATGAGCCCAAAAAGAATTTGCCACCTAGGACCAAAGCCCCCGTATCCGAACCTGTCGTAAGGCAGGAAGAGGGCAAGAGCGGATTCTTTGCTCGTTTGTTTAGGAAAAAGAAGTAATATGCTCAGACGTTTCATTTCTTATTATCGGCCGTATAAAGGCCTGTTTTTTCTCGATATGGGGGTAGCAATATTTGCCTCCATCCTGTCCATCATCTTTCCATCCTTGACCCGACAGTTGTTGAAGACCGAGATTCCCGATAAGAATCTGCAGGCGATTCTTATCATCTTTGCCGTGATGCTTTCCATATATGTGCTTCAGGCCATATGCCAGTATATTCGCATGACGTGGGGACATATCCTGGGTGTGAAGATGGAGACGGACATGCGTAGCGAACTGTTCGCCCACCTGCAAAAACTCTCTTTTGGGTATTTTGACAGGACGAAGACTGGTCATATGATGAGCCGCATCACCAATGACCTCTTTCAGATCACCGAGATGGCACACCATGGCCCAGAGGACCTGATCATCAGCGTGGCGACTATTGTAGGGTCGTACATCGTCATGTTCTCCTACAGTGTCAGCCTCTCGCTAATATCCCTCATCCCCCTGCCGTTCATGGTTGCCTATGGCATGTATTACGGGCTGAAGATGCGCGTTACCTTTCGCAGGGTCCGCTCCACAGTCGCCGATGTGAACAGCAATGTGGAGAACTCCTTGATGGGAATCAGGGAGGTAAAGAGCTTTGGCCGTGAAGCGTATCAGGAGCAGAAGTTCAACGATGTGAACAACATCCTGCGCGACAGCAAGACCGAACAGTACAAGGTCATGGGAAGCTACCACTCCATTATCGGGCTCTTTAGGGAGCTCTATTACTTTTGTACCATCGCCGGTGGTGCTCTCTTGATCATGGGTGGATCTGTACAAGCCTACGACCTGGTCACCTTCATCCTCTATGTTGGTGTCGTCCTTCCTCCCATCGACCGCCTGATCAACTTTACGGAACAGTTGCAGCAAGGTATGGCAAGCTTTGAGAGATTTGTTCAGGTCATGGATGAGAGTCCCTCCATTGTGGACAAGCGTGATGCCAAGGACTTGCAGATTACTGAAGGGAATATCCGGTTTGACCATGTAACCTTTCAGTACGAGTCATCTACAGAGACTATCCTCAAGGACTTGAACCTATCGATACATGGCAGTACGACTGTCGCATTGGTGGGGGAATCAGGTGCTGGGAAAAGTACATTTGCCTCGCTCATTCCCCGTTTTTATGAATCGGAAGAGGGGAGCATCCTCATCGACGGACAGGATGTCTCGCAGGTCACCCAGCGATCGTTACACAAACATATTGGATTTGTCCAGCAGAATGTTTTTCTTTTCGACACTTCCATCAGGGAAAATCTTCGTTTCGGCAAGGTCGATGCGTCTGAAGAGGAGATGTGGGCAGCCCTCGATGCTGCCAACCTGGGTACGTTCGTACGCAGTCTCCCCCTAGGTATCGATACCGAGGTGGGAGAGCGTGGGACTCTGCTCTCAGGGGGGCAGAAACAGCGCATCTCCATTGCAAGGGTCTTCTTGAAGGACCCTCCCATCCTCATCTTTGATGAGGCTACCAGTAGCCTCGATACCGAAAGTGAAGAGCTTATCAGCGAGGCTTTTGCCCGCCTGTCCTCCGGACGGACTGCAATTGTCATTGCTCACCGACTTACCACGGTAAAGAATGCTGACTGCATTTTTGTACTGGATGATGGTAAGCTCATCGAACAGGGGAAAAGCGATGAACTGTTGGCACTGAATGGCCAGTATGCTAGATTATACAGCAAGCAGGATTTTTCCTGAGAGGAGGGCATGCTATGAAAACGGTACGAATAGCGGTGGCTAGTCTATTGGCAGTCCCCCTGATTGTGTTATCCCCAGTCTATGCATTCATCCCTGCAGCTCTGCTGCTGCTGTTTAGGGCTGAGAAGGCAGCGAACCGGTGGCTTGAGCTTTGTGCCAGGCTTATCAGCAATGGCACGCTCTTTGCTCTTGGTGTTACGATACATATCGATGGAAAAGAGAATTTGCCGACAGAGACACCCCTCTGCTATATGGCCAACCACCAGAGTATGCTTGACATCCTCGCTTTCGTTGGTCCTGCAAGGCTTTGGGCTAGTGTCTTTGCAAAGGCTGAGGTAAAGAAAATGCCCGTTATCAACCTCTGGTGCTATGCCATGGGTTGTGTGTTCATCGAACGGAGCAGTCCCCATGATATGGTGAAGGCAATACTCAAAGGCGTGCAGAAACTCAAAGAAGGGAAACCGATGCTCATCTTCCCTGAAGGGACCCGTAGCAAGGTTGACACCATCGGTGAGTTGAAGAAAGGCAGTCTCAAACTGGCTACCCGTTCGAAGGCCATCATCGTTCCCATCACCATCAAGGGCCTACGTGATGGGTTTGAGGGCATAAAAAACTTTAGGCGTGTGCACGCCTATCTCTCCATTGGGAAGCCCATCCCCACCGATTCTCTCTCCAAGGAGGAGACTGCAACGTTGCATGAATGGGTATATGGTGAGATGAAGAAACGGTTTGATGAACTGCCTACCTAAGGGTGCCAAAGGACCCTGTCTTGAGGTCAGGGGCCTTTGTTTTACCTATCAGTCATGGAAAAAAGTGGAGAACTCCCCGGTTCTTACTGGCTTAGACCTCTGTCTGGAGCACAAGAGCAAGACACTCTTGCTCGCTCCCTTTGATACGGGCAAAAGTACTTTGGCTCGCATCATAAGCGGTCTCTGTCCCAAGTACCTTCCGGGTGTTTTGGAAGGCACTATCCATGTATGTGAAAAGGACCTTGCTCAGTGTGAACCTTGGGAGTTGCTGCTCGACTGCGGCTATGTCTCCCAAAATCCCCAGGAACAGTTTGTCGCTCTCTCTGTTGAGGATGAGATCGCCTTCCCTTTGGAAACCTTGGGCCTTAAGCGTGAGGAAATCGCAAGGCGTGTCGATACTGTCCTCACCAATTGGGGGCTACAGCCTTTGCGCACCTCAAGCCAACAGGAGTTGAGCGGTGGGGAACGTAAGCGGGTACTGCTTGCTGTCCAACAGGCGCTTAGTCCCCATCTCTGGGTGTTGGACGAATCCTTTGATGACCTCGACCGCTCGTGGCGTGATTACCTCACCACCTTGATTAGGGATGGGGAGCAGGCCACACTGGTGCTCGCTTCACGGTATCTGGAACAGTTTGGAGAAATCTTTGACCGGTTTGGCCTCCTGGAAAACGGCAAGGTCCGCTTTGGTGAGAAGGACGAGATCCTGCAAGCCTTCTCTGCCCTCTGTGGAGATGAGCTTCCCAACCCTCTGAAGAATCAGAAGCTTCCTGTAAAGGAAAGGCATACCCTTTCATGTTCATCCTTGATGACGGTGCGAACCCGAGTCAGTACGTTGGAGGCAAAACCTTTCAGATTGTCAGTACCCTCGTTTCAGATACACAGTGGGGATCTAATTACCCTGGTAGGTCCGAATGGTAGTGGTAAAAGTACCTTCAGCCGGTTGTTGTGTGGGCTCGATGAGCCCAAAACTGGAACATTTAGTCTCGATGGGAAACTGATGGGCCAAAGGGGGCTGAACCGCAGTGTAGGCTACCTATTTCAGAATCCTGACCTGCAGATATTCCTGCCTACCGTCAGGGAGGAGTTGTCATGGTCGTTGAAGAGGCGCAAGGACCTCAGGGACGAACAGGTGCAGGTGATGGTCAACGAGTGTGCCTCCCTCTTCGGCCTTGACCCCGAGGAGACTCCTTCAACCATGAGCTACCCCCTCAGAAAGGCCTTACAGGCAGCTGTCTATTATCTTCTTGACCGTCCTTTCTATATTCTCGATGAACTGGACAACGCCCTCACCTATGCAGTTTCCCTCTCCATCATAGCCCTATTGCGGCGTAATGGGGCTGGAATCCTGCTCATCACTCATGACAGTGCGTTTGCCTCTCTTGTCAGTGAGACCACCTATGCCATCGAGGCGGGTATCCTGGAGGAAGCATGACAACGAACACCTTTGTTGCAGGCAATGGCTTTCTCTACCGGATGGACCCAAGGGCTAAGATCATGGCCATGCTGCTCATATGTGTCTGGCTGTTCCTCCCCGTTACCTTGGAAGGGCTCTATATAACGGTGGTGCTGCTCATTCTTGTCGGTAGCGTGAACACAGGCTTGCGCCATACCGCAAAGACCTTCAGGTCCATCCTGCCCATGCTCGTGTTCATGGTCCTGTTCATGCCCTTTAATGTGCGTCTCGGGCAGAGCCTCATCACCATCGGGTCCTTCACGCTCATAACACAGGAAGGCGCCCTGCAGGCCGCTAGGCTGGGGGGGCGCTTCATCGGGATAACGTATGCCTGCACCCTGCTGTTTGCAACCACACCCATGACAGATGTGATGCTGGCCCTTCGCTGGTACCGTCTTCCCTACAAGGCCTCGCTGGTGGTTACCCTATCCTTTACCTATATCCCTTTTATCGCGGACAGCTTTACCCAGATTTCGGAGAGCCATCGTTTGCGGGAGGGAGGGGTTTTGGAGAAGAAACGCTCCGTTTTCAAACGGTTGCGGGACCTCTTGCCCACCCTTACCAGTGCCCTGGTGGTGGCTTTGCGCTCCATCCCGTACCTTGCAATGAGCCTGGAGCAACGTGGCTTTGGCAGAAAAGAGAAAAGGACAAACTATCACTCGTTGGATTCGTACCGGCATGTCTTTACCGATTCTGTCATTTCTTTTAGTATACCTGTAGTCTTGTGGTTCATGTTCAGAGTCCGATAGGAGAAATACTTACCATGGAAAAAAATCGTAATGCGCTGAAGGTCGCAGTTGTTGCTGTCCTTACAGCAGTTGTTGTCGTATTCACTATGATAGTGCGTATTCCCACAGCAAAGGGCTATATCAACCTCTGTGATGTTGCAATCTGCTTTATCGCCTTCACGTTCGGGCCTTGGTCTGCCTTCATTGCTGCAGGACTTGGAACAGCCTTGGCTGACCTGTTCAGTGGCTATGCCCAGTGGGCTCCCATCTCGTTTGTAGTACATGGGCTTGAGGGGCTGTTTGTAGCCCTGATAGTTCGGCAAAAGAGTCCGATAACAATCCCTTTTGTCACTAAGGTACTTGCCGGCATCATCTGCATGGCAACAGTTTCCCTGGGTTACTTTGCCCTTTCAGCAATCTTTATCAGTGGCGTATCGGTGGCGGCTGCAGAAATTCCTTGGAATCTTGTGCAAAGTGGCGTCGGTGTTGTCCTTGGGCTTGCTTTGGCAGGTGCAGTCAAACGTGCCTATCCACCAGTAAGTTCCCTTGCTTGGTAGCATCAGCAATCAGTTTTCCGTATACTTTCACCTAACCAGAACCCGTAGGAGCATCTCATGCAACAGTTCTCTCACGACACCATCGTAGTACTCGATTTTGGTGCCCAATATAGTCAGCTTATAGCAAGAAGAGTTCGTGAAATGCACGTCTACTCCCAGATAGTCCCTTATACTACCAGTGCCGAAGACCTTAGTAAGATGCAGCCCAAGGGCATCATCTTCTCAGGAGGCCCCTCCAGTGTGAGTGGCTCTGGTTCCCCCCGGCCTGATGAAGCGATCTACTCCCTGGGCATCCCCATCCTGGGTATCTGCTATGGCCTACAGGTCATGAGTGTCCAGAATGGTGGAGGCGTGCAACGCCCTCCCAAGCGTGAGTATGGAATTGCAGAACTTGAGATCGTGGACAACACCTCCGCATTGCTAGAGGGAATTTCTGCAGGATCCAAGCTTTGGATGAGCCACGGTGACTCTGTATCTACAGTAGCAAAGGGATTCAGGCAGACAGGCAGGACAAAGAACTGTGAGTTTACGGTCCTGGAAAATGATGAGAAGCGGTTCTTTGGGGTTCAGTTCCATCCTGAGGTGGTACATACCTCCGAAGGTACACACTTGCTCTCTAATTTTGTACTGAAAATCTGTAAGGCTACCCCTGATTGGGATATGGGATCGTTTGTGTCGACTGCCATCGAGGATATCAGAAAGAAGGTAGGGGACAAGCAGGTGCTTTGCGGCCTATCAGGTGGGGTAGACTCAGCTGTGGCTGCAGTGCTCATCCATCAGGCTATCGGCGATCAATTGGTATGTGTCTTTGTGAACAACGGCATGCTACGCAAGGGTGAGGCTGAGAGGGTGCAGAAGGTTTTCCGCGATTCCTATAAGATCAGGTTGGAGTATGCTGATGCCCAGGATGCGTTCCTCTCTGCCCTTGTTGGAATCACAGAGCCCGAGGCGAAGCGCAAGATAATCGGCAAGGTGTTTGTCGATACCTTCTACGAGGCTGCCCGCAGTGCTGGGGAAATCTCTTTTCTGGCACAAGGCACCCTCTATCCCGATGTCATTGAGAGCAAGAGCCCCTCTGGGGGGCCCTCGGCAACTATCAAGAGCCACCACAATGTGGGTGGGCTTCCTGAGGACCTGAAGTGGGGCCTTCTTGAGCCTCTTCGCGAACTCTTCAAGGATGAGGTCCGCGAGCTTGGACGTGAACTCGGTTTGCCTGAAGATATGGTGAACCGTCACCCCTTCCCAGGTCCTGGCCTTGGGGTTCGTTGTGTGGGAGAGGTCACCAAGAAGCGTCTGGATACCCTGCGCGATGTCGATGCCATCTTTATCGAAGAGATTCGCTCAGCTGGCCTCTATGATGAGATCTGGCAGGCTCTTGCCTGTCTGCTCCCTGTGAAAAGCGTCGGGGTGCAGGGGGATGAGCGAACCTACGAGGAGGTCTGTTCCTTGCGTGCGGTAACTAGCGAGGATGCGATGACAGCAGACTGGTACCGTTTCCCTCCTGAGGTGCTCGAGCGTGCAGCCAATAGGATATGCAACGAGGTCAGTGGGGTCAATCGTGTGCTCTACGACATTACCAGCAAACCTCCCGGGACGATTGAGTGGGAGTAAGGGAACTGTAGGGATACCCAAGATACAAGCATAGCAAACACAACCCCCGACAGCTTTAAAGAGCCTTCAGGGGTTGTGTTGTCTGTTTTCGTAAGGACTTGTTTACATATCTGGGAAAGTTTCTCTATGGCATAGGTATATGCAAAAGTCTAATCATTTCTTTTTCTGATTCAAGGACCCTTTCAGCAATGAAGTCTATAAAAGGTCTGTCATCCGTATGTGAGAGTTCAAGCACTCTGATATATTCCTGACGTAGGATCGGTGGGATTATGGCGAGCATATAGCCATCTTGCAGAAGGGCTGTATTCATTAGCAACCGTGAGATTCTCCCATTTCCATCGATGAAAGGATGGATGAACACAAAGCGTTTATGAAGCTGAGCTGCAAACTCAACAGGATGATAGCTTGTGCGGTCGGAAGCTACCCATTGAAACAGGGCTTTTATTTCTGTTTCGATATTTTCGACTTTGCACACTGCATATTTTGAACCGGTGATAAGGACTGGATCGTTACGATACTTGCCAGCAAATGTGAGATTATTATCCTTGAGAAACAGACGATGCATAGTAAGGGCATCTCTTTCTGTAATTTGACGGTCGCTAAGAAGAGTAAACATGAAATCATACGCTTGAGCGTGACCAATGGCCTCGAAGGTATCGCTAAGTGGCTTTCCCCCTACAGTCAAGCCATCTTCTAGAAGTACTTTAGTTTCACTCTCTGTGAGGGTGTTCCCTTCCAATGCATTGCTCGACCAAGTGAGGCCAATACGATAATAGCTTTTTAACTCGTGTAATAGATGGCCTTCAAAGGGGCTGGTCTTATCAATTGCTCTCTTATTGTAATCAATCTTTTCAAGTAGTTTCATCACGAAATACTCCTATAACAAACTAATGAAACACCCTCATCGCTGTTTGGCAGTGCAATACGTATTTTGTCCTTCATATGCATCCTGTATAAAAGGAGAGATGATTTCAAGTTTCTCATAGGATAGTTACATCCATATAAAGCTTTCTTTTCACCAACCTTTTGTGTTTTTCGGGATGTGTTTTGTAGTCATTTGTAGTATACATGCATACATTTGTAAATGCTCTTGCTATACCAGTTATTGGAATGACTACCATACATGATTAAAAACCTCAGAAGGTGAGACGGCGTATCATCTTATTGGCTTGTAGCATAGAGAGGTTGTATCCGCTTCTTGTATACCCTGAAAAAGAAGAAGAGGGAAAGGGCAAGAGCAGAGCTTTCAGCTATGATGAAGGCATACCAGACGGCATCGAGCCCGAAAAAGTGCCCCAAGAGGTATGCTACAGGGAGCAGGAAGATAAGCTGACGGGTGATGGAGATCAGCATGCTGATGTA
>DMAO01000368.1 GCA_003446545.1 Sphaerochaeta sp. | reverse complement strand
TCCTTCTTCTGCAATGACCGAAAGGAACTCGAGCGTGTGCGCTCGATCCTCAAGGGCGCTCTCGATATGGAGAGGCTTACTTCACGCATCGCCATGGGCCGTTCAGTAAGTAGTGATCTTGTGGGCATCTCACAGACAGTGCATGCCTTTTTCGCCCTGTTCAACGAGCACTACCAATCGCTTCTGGACAAGGGCATTCCAGAAGAGGAACTTTTGACCTTGGCCGACTTGGTTAAGGAACTCGATGCATCAATCAATGAAGAGCATCAGGGGCCTTTTCAGGAGGGCCAGGTCATCCGGGATGGGTTTGACGCACACCTTGACCAACTGCGTTCCATCAAGGGGGGTGGCAAGGCGCTGCTTGCGTCTTACCTTGCAAAGATTCGCGAAGAGACAGGTATCACCACCCTAAAGCTCTCCTCCAATAAGATCCTAGGCCACTACCTCGAAGTGTCCAAAGGCCAAGTCGATAAGGTCCCCTCCACCTTCTACAGGAAACAGACGCTGGTCAACGCAGAGAGGTATACCAGTGATGAACTCATTGCGTGTGAGCAGCAGATTCTCCAAAGTTCATCCGAGGCTGAAAAAAGGGAAAGATCAGTATACGAGACACTTCTTGAGAAGACCCGAGCCATGCAGGCCCCCCTTTTGGCCATTGCCTCTCTGCTTAGTAAGGTCGACTGCCTGCAGGGATTTTCCACCACAGCAAACAAGCATGACTACACAGCGCCACGTTTTGTCACCTCCAACTGTATTACCATTGAAGGGGGTAGACATCCTGTTGTGGAACAACAGCTGGGCATAGGGAACTTTGTCCCCAATGACCTCACCATCGAAGAGGATGGACAGCGGTTCTGTCTTATCACAGGACCCAATATGGCGGGAAAGTCCACCTACCTGCGTCAAAATGCCCTGATTGTCCTTCTGAGCCAGATAGGGAGTTTTGTCCCCGCAAGAAACGTTGAGCTGGGCGTTGTTGACCGCCTGTTCTGTAGGGTAGGTGCGAGTGACAATCTGGCTCGTGGGGAATCGACATTCCTTGTGGAGATGCAGGAGGCCTCTCATATCCTCAGAAGCGCCACAAAACACTCCCTGGTCATCGTTGATGAGCTGGGTAGGGGTACCAGTACCCAGGATGGAATGTCCATCGCCTATGCAATGATGCAGACCCTCATGGAGTTGGGATCCAAAACCCTGTTCGCAACCCACTACCACGAGCTGGCCCATCTTGACAATTCGCGCCTTCAGCTGCTTACCCTACAGGTCCTTGATCAGGGGGGTAAGATTATATTTGTACGTAAGGTCATCAAGGGGATAGCAAACAGTTCCTATGGGCTCAATGTTGCCAAGATGGCAGGAATCCCTGCATCATCCTTGCGCAAGGCACGGGATTTCCAGAAGAGGCACTTTGCAGAGTATGGCATAGCTAGTCCCCAACTCGAACTGTTTGCCGATGGCGATCAGCAGAACGATACAGACCTCCCTTCTCTGACAGCCGGGGAGGAAGCGATTCTTGACAAGATACGCGACTTCTCTGTTGAGAGCTCCTCTCCTCTTTCTGCTCTGGTCCTTTTGGAGGAACTCAAGGCCCTGCTTGAAGCGGATTGAGTACTACCGCTTCTGTATAGGGTATGTTGTGTATCTTTTGCGGACGCTTCAGTGATGCTTTACTCTGTCCACTCTGCTCTGAGGAGCTGCAAAAGCAGTCCTATGCATACAGATTTTCAGGACGATGTCCTACCTGTTCCCGTCCCCTACAGGATGTGGCGTATCCCTGTCCTTTCTGTCTGAAGGGTTTCCAAGCCTATGGCTCCTATACAGGCATTGTCTCGGCTTTGCTCAACCAGTTCAAGGCAGGAGCGGAAAAGCCTCTGTCGAGGGTTTTTACCTCCCTGTACATACCCATGCTTGCAACCATTGAAAAGCCTTTGCTTATTCCAATACCTGCCAGCAAAAAGGGCTTCTCTGATCGGGGATTTGACCAAATGTTGCTCATTTGCAGAATGCTGACTAAAAGAATAGGCTATCCCTCTCTCCGATTATTAGTACAGAAAGGGGAGGGCCAGAGTAAATTCCTCTCCCTAGCTGAAAGAAAAGAACGCCATACTCTTACACTACTTCCCCTTGATACGAGGGTACGTACCTATAAGGATGCTGGACATACTTTTGTCTTGTTGGATGATATCTGTACCTCTGGCTCTACTCTAGCAACCGGCAGGGCCTTGCTTGCACAAGGGTATGGCATTGAAGCACGATCTTTAGTTATTGCGATGGTCTGAATATATTTCTTTCCAACAGCAAATATGTTCAAACAATCGTTCTTCTTTTATCAGTAAGATTGCACTTCTGATTGACAAGCGGGGAGGTTCCGCTTACTATACGTATAGGATATGTCTGATTATTGGGGGATCGCTCGAAGGCGAATCCCTTTTTTATGACAATTGGAAAGGTATGTTAGGAACAGGAATACAAAATACAAGGTTATTTGCGGAGTATTCTCCGCTGTTGGAAGCCCTAGGGATAACCCTTGTTGATATCAGCAGGATTGACCGTGGCTTTAGTGTCGGGGTACATATCACGATCATGACCAAAGGCCGTGAAGTGGATGTATCTGATTGTTCGAAAGTGTATAAGCTCGTCTATCCACGCATGGAGTTGCAGCTAGGCGAACGTGATCTCGAACTTGAGGTATCCACCCCAGGCTTGCAGAGAACCATCAAGGATGTGTATGAGTTCACCCTTCTAGAGGGTAAGCGAGTACGTGTCTATGATACAGAACATGGTGATTGGGTCAGTGGGCTGATCACAACGAGCGATGATAGTTCAGTTACCCTGAGTACTGCCTATATCGGCGATTCACAAGATATGATAGAGACAATGGTCGTGCCCTTTGTAAGGATTCAGAAAGCAAAGCTCGACTATAGATGGGAGGACGATTCACATGGCAACTGATTTAGGTGACGCTATCCGAAGCATGGTGGCGGAAAAGAATATTTCAGAAGATCTGGTACTTAACACTATTGAAGAAATTCTCCGTGCTGCCTATAAGCGGAAGTTTGGCACAGAGGAGAATGCAGTCATTGAATTCAATGAGGACTTCTCTTCTGTTGAGCTTAGTGCTAGACGTAAGATTGTCGATGATGATGAATGGTACAACGAAGTCACCGAAATTTCCTTAAGCGATGCCAAGGAAATCCATGAGGAGTGTGAGATTGGCGATGAGCTGCTCATTCCTATAGACCTGAAGGATTTTGACCGTATCAGCGTCCAGAGTGCCAAACAGAGGGCCCACCAGAGCTTCAGGGATATTCAGAAGGACACACTCTATAGTGAGTTCAAGGCAAAGGAAGGCCAGCTGATCATCGGATACTTCCGCCGTCAAGTTCCCAATGGCGACATCTATGTCGATATTGGTTCAACCGAAGGCATCCTACCCAGACGCAATCAGTCCAGTCGTGAAAGCTATGGCAGCAACGATAAGATCAAGTGCTACGTCGAGAATGTGGAGAAGGCTGAACGTGGGGTGCGTGTCGTACTTTCCAGGACGAGTACCGAATTGATCAGACACCTCTTTGAGGTAGAGATCCCTGAAATAGCCCAGAATCAGATTGATATCATTAAGATTGTCCGTGAAGCGGGCTATCGCTCCAAGGTCGCTGTTGCATCCCGCAATGATGAAATTGACCCTGTTGGTGCATGCGTCGGGTTGAAGGGAAATAGAATTCAGACTATCATGGGTGAAATAGAAGGGGAGAAGATTGATATTCTTCGCTATGACACTAACCCGCTGAACTATATCCGCAACGCCTTATCCCCGGCTCAGGTAAAAGATGTTGTGGTTTTGGACAAGAACATTTTCCATGCGGTGGCCATAGTCGACGAAAGTCAGCTCTCCTTGGCAATTGGGAAGCAAGGTCTGAACGTCAGGCTTGCAAACAAGCTTGTGGACTGGATCATTGATGTGAAGACCCAAGCCCAGTTCAATGAGTTGGACATCGCTACCGAAGCTCGTTCACGGGCAGAGAGTTTCTTTGGCCAGCCAGATGAATTTGGTGAGATCCCAAGGTTTGATGAACAGTTCCCTGTTACGGCAGCTGGTTTGGAAGAGGTTCCCACCGTTCTTGAAGAGAGCCTTGTAGATGAAGACGAGATTGCGCTTTCCGACCTTCCAATGGATGCACAACTGTTGCAGAAACTGCAGTTCCATGATGTGTACAGCGTTGAGGAGTTTATCAACCTCACCGAGGAGGATATCTCTTCTTTCTCAGATTTGAGTGGGGAAGAGGTCATTGCAATTAAGGATACTATCAACGAGTATGTCGATATCGTTGAAGATGAAGAAAATGAAGATACCGAATATGTATGCCCCAGCTGCGGT
Organism: Sphaerochaeta sp.; assembly: GCA_003446545.1. Lineage (GTDB taxonomy): Bacteria > Spirochaetota > Spirochaetia > Sphaerochaetales > Sphaerochaetaceae > Sphaerochaeta. Next base: position 3,886 of record DMAO01000368.1, on the reverse strand, counting down.
TCGGCGATCACCATCGATATGACTGTGTGCCCGAACTGTGGTACAGGTCTTGCATTTGAGGTAGAGTAATATTATCCAAGAGGGAAGAATGACGGAAGAGAATAATAAGCCAAAAGCAACGTTGATCAAACATGTAGTGCATCCATCGGAAGCCAAGGAAGAGAAGAACACTTCTCCTAAGGAACCCGAAACCAAACCCAAGTCTCCTGAAAAGAGAAGGGTAGTTGTGGTGAAGAAGAAGGTTGTGGTTGTCAAACCGCAAGCTCGGCCCGTTGCGTCAAGCTCAAGCACTGATTCTTCAACTTCTACCACTGAACATAAACCGGCTGGACAGAAACGTATAGGTACATTAAGAAAAACTGTACGTTCTACTGGGGACAAGATTACCACATCCCCACTGCATACCGGTCCCGTTGTAATAAGGCCTACCAACCTTCCTCCGGTACCTAACCAAGGTCAGACAGTGAAAGATCATGCCGAATGGCAGAGCAAGAACCCAAATGGAGCTGCTCCGACACCTGCGCCCCCTTCCAATGGCCCTCGTATTGCTGGGACTGTAGGGGGTAGACCTGCTCCAGGAACACGTCCTCCCTATCAGGGAAACCGTTCTAGTGGTGGATACCAAGGCCAGGGTGGTGCTCCAAGAACTGGAGGATATCAGGGAAATAACCCTCGTCCTGCCGGAACTGGTTACCAGGGTAGTAATCCACGTCCTGCTGGAACTGGCTACCAGGGAAACAACCCACGTCCTGCTGGTACAGGCTATCAAGGCACCAATCCCAGACCCGCTGGTACAGGCTATCAGGGTAATAACCCTCGTCCTGCCGGTGCTACAGGCTATCAGCCGCGTACTGGTGGCTACCAACCCCGTCCCGGTGGCGGTGGTGCCCCTGGTGGTTTCAGGCCACAAGGTGGTGGCCCAGGTCGTCCTCCTTTCAATCGACAGGGTGGCAGTGGTCCCAGACCAGGTGGCGGATCAGGTAATGGTGGACAAGAGCTTGAACTGAACCAGAGAACTCCTAAGAAATCTTTCAAGAAGAGAAATTCCGCTTCCTACAAGAAGAGAAATGCTGAGGAAGAGAAAGAGTTCCAGATCCAGAGAAGAAAGGAGCAGGCAGCTGCCAAGCTCGCTTCTGTTCCCAAGCAAATAGATATGATGGAAGTCATCTCTGTCTCTGATTTGGCCAAGAAGATGAATCTGAAGGCTAGTGAGATTATTGCCAAACTGTTCAAGATGGGTATGATGGTGACGATTAACCAGCAGATCGACTTTGAGACAGCTGAGATTGTCTGTAGTGATTACAACTGTGAAGTCCACCTTGTATCCTTGTATGATGAGACACTTATCACTCGTGAACCTGAGACTGACAAGGATATGGTCGATCGTGCACCAATCGTTACGGTAATGGGTCACGTTGACCATGGTAAGACCAAGTTGCTCGATGCCATTCGTTCCACTAAGGTAGCTGAAGGTGAGTTTGGGGGAATAACCCAGCATATCGGCGCATACAAGGTTGCTCTCGAAGGTAAGGGCGAAGTGGTATTCCTCGATACTCCTGGACACGCCGCATTCTCCATGATGCGTGCCCGTGGAGCACAAGTTACTGATATTGTCATTCTTGTCGTTGCTGCAAATGATGGCGTTATGCCTCAGACCCGTGAGGCTATTGACCATGCACGAGCTGCAAATGTTCCCATCATCGTTGCGATAAACAAATGTGACCTTCCTGAAGCAAATCCTGATAGGGTAATGCAACAGCTCAGTGACCTTGGCCTGATGCCCGAAGCCTGGGGTGGGACGACTCTCTACTGTCAGATTTCCGCATTGAAGAAGACAGGAATTGAGGAGTTGCTCGATACCGTACTGTTGCAGGCTGAAATGCTCGAGCTGAAGGTAAACGCCAACTGCCGCGCAGAGGGAAAGGTTATCGAAAGCCGCATTGACCAGGGTCGGGGTATCGTCGCTAGTGTGCTTATTGAACGCGGTACGCTGCGTCAGGGCGATCACTATGTAGCAGGTGTCTACCCAGGTAGGGTCAGGGCTATGTTTGATGACAAGGGCAACAAGATTGAAGAGGCAGGACCTGCAACACCCGTTGAGATCATTGGACTTTCCGATATCCCTGGTGCTGGAGATCCGTTCCAAGTAACTGCGGATGAAAAACAGGCCCGTCTGGTTGGTAACAAGAGACAGGAACTTGAAAGGATAGGCGATAGTCGAAACGTCAAGAAGATTACCTTGGACAACCTCTATTCGAGAATCAAGGAAGGGACCATCCAAGAATACAACGTCATTATCAAAGGTGACGTGCAAGGGTCAGTTGAGGCATTGCAGGGAACCCTTGATGCACTATCGAACGATGAGATCCACCTCAATGTTATCCGTGCTTCGGCCGGTGCTATCATTGAGAGCGACATCACCCTTGCAAGTGCATCCAATGCGTTGGTCATCGGATTCAATGTAAGGCCAACTCCTCGTGCTCAGGTCCTTGCCGACCAAGAGAAGATTGAGATCCGTAAGTACAACATCATCTATGATGCAGTAGACGATGTACGTGATGCCATGGAAGGAATGCTTGCTCCAGAAATTCGTGAGGTTGAGATTGGAACCGTCGAGGTTCGTGAAACCTTCAAGGTACCCAAGATCGGTACGATTGCAGGGGCCATGGTCACCAGCGGTAAGGTCAAGCGCAATAGTCTGGTCAAGGTCATCCGTGACTCTATCCAACTCAATCCCAAGATGGTAAAGATTTCAAGTCTGAAGCGTTTCAAGGATGATGCCAAGGAAGTTGTAGAAGGCTTCGAATGTGGTATCGGATTGGAAGGTTTCCATGATCTTCAGGCTGGAGACATCCTGGAAATTATAGAGACAGAAGAAGTTGCACGCAAATTGGAGAAAAAAGTTAAGCTATGAGTGAATATAGCCAGAAACGTATAGAGGCCAAACTCTCTGAGGCTATCAGCACGCTGATAGTCAAAGGGGAGGTTAAGAACCCGAATGTGAGCACCCTCTGCTCGGTAAGTCGTGTTGAGCTTTCAGTCGACAACTCCTTTGCGACGGTTTTCATTTCCTCTGTATTGGACGAAGAGAACCTTCACAAGAGTGTTGAAGGGTTACAAAGTGCCAGTGGCTTTATCCAGAAACGTGTGGGATCTTTCCTTAAGACCCGTAATACCCCAGTGCTCAAGTTCAAGGCGGATACTTCTCTCCGAGATGGCCAGAAGATTAATGCACTGATTGATTCGCTGGTCAACGATGGGAAATAGAGCGAGCATACTCCTAGTTTACAAGCCAAGCGGGGTAACCAGTTTTACCTCTCTTGGTACTATCAAGCGTACAGTCGACCCTAAAGTTGGGCACGCCGGTACGCTTGATAAGTTTGCACAGGGCCTCATGATTGCTTTGACTGGAAGTATGACAAAACTGAACCAGGTCTTCTCGTCCATGGACAAGCGCTATCGTGCCACCATAGTATTTGGAAAAGAGACAGATACGCTCGATCCCGAGGGAGAAGTCATAGCAACAGCTGCTGTTCCAACTTTAGAACAGATTCAAGACGCAATTCCCCTATTTATCGGGGATATCCAACAGAGCCCTCCCCAATATAGTGCCCTACACATAGGGGGCAAACGTGCCTCAAAACTAGCAAGGGAAGGCAAAGTCGTTGTCATGGAAAAACGTCCTGTCAGCGTCTACTCCTTTGAGGTTGTCTCCTTTGAAAACGATCGGCTGGTAGCCGATATCCATGTCTCCAAGGGCACCTACATACGCTCCTTGGCAAGGGATCTGGCACTAGCGTGCAATTCTCGTGGGTATCTGGTAGAGCTGGTACGTACGCAGATCGGACCCTTTCTCCTAAAGGATGCGATTCCTTGTGCAGATACC
>DMAO01000270.1 GCA_003446545.1 Sphaerochaeta sp. | reverse complement strand
ATTGACACTGACTGGGCTGCCAATGATCGTGCGGACACGTGAAACACCGTTGGGATCATCTCTCCTGCAATCTTATGCATGTTTGGGATCATCAACAATAATCCCTGGCTTGCAGTAAATGTGGTGGTAAGAGCACCAGCTGCAAGAGCACCGTGAACAGCACCTGCTGCACCTGCCTCTGACTGCATTTCCATGATCTCTACCTTCTTGCCCCAAAGGTTCTCACGACCAGTACTGGCCCAAGAATCAGCGTATTCACCCATTGGTGAAGACGGGGTTATAGGATAGATTGCGGCTACCTCACTGAAAGCATATGCTATATGCGCAGCAGCGGTGTTTCCGTCAATAGTAACCATTTTTTTGTTACTCATTTTGACACTCCATAATACGATATTTGATGTGACCTACTCAGGCCACCCTTTGCAAAGTAAAAAAATCCTACAAGGATTTCCCAAGAAACAATGATAAACGAATACTGCATCGTTTGCAACCACAGCCTAAGGATTTTCCTGTTCCCATCTACAGTTATCTCTGTAAATGTCGGTCTAGAGCAAGATACATCACAGCAAGAACAAGACAAATCAAAGCCATGAGAACCCATAGGAAAGAAAAGCTTCTGGTAAGCAACAGCAGACCTCCGAGGGTTGGAGCCAGGGCGCTTCCCAAACCTCCTGCAATATGGGAAAGTGCATTGAAACGCGTCCTGTAGCGAGGGGGAGCATACGCATTGAGAAAGACATTTGCATTGGTTGCCATCAGTATTTCTCCCAATGTCCAGATGAATGTTGCCACTAGGAAGACAGGGAGATGAAGGCAAAAGGCGTAGGCTCCATACCCCACTACATAAAACACCATTGCAAGAGACATATTTTTCAACTGCCCCCACGAAGCTGTTTTTTTAGTGATGAAGGGAGTCGTCACAAGTACTGTCAGGGCATTAACTGTCATAAGCAGCCCAAAGCGCTTCGCCCCAAGGTCATCGCTAAACAGATGTGAGAACTGTAGCGGCAGGGCAAACGTATTTTGCTGATAGGTCAGTTGATAAAGGGCAAAAAATAGCAGGAACAACATCAGGACCTTATTCCTCAGCAAAGAAAGCAGGAACCCCCCAGGAATCTTCTCCGAAGCATTGCTATACACATCAACTTTGACCAACGGCAACTTTGCCAAGAGCAAGAGCGTAGAGAAAAGCAACAGCAACGAAGAGCCTCCGAACAGCCCTGTGATTGAATACCCATAGAGAAAGGCTGCTGCAACAGGCCCTACTGCAACACCAATGTTAGTTCCCAAGTACAGCAAGGAGAAAGCCCTGCTACGATCCTTATCATCAGAGAAGTCCGCAACCATTGCATTGGTAACAGGGGCTGTCGCACCACGAAAGGGGGACCCCACCAAAATGACGAGAGGAACCAGAGAAGTATGCTGACTCCCAATGAGAAAAGCACACACAAGATAACACAAACTTACCATCATCTGACAGAAGACAAGGACCTGTTTCCGTGCCAGCTTGTCAGCAACAACACCGGCGGTCAGCTGTCCGACCATGGTTGCGACCAGGGTAAGGGAGATGAAAAAACCAGCTTCATGACTATCCATCCCTAACTTTCCAGTAAGGATAAGCACCAGAAGAAGCTGCACAAAATCACCAAAACGATTGATTACCCTGACGGCAAAGAGCAGGTAGATGCTCGAATTGAGTCCACTGTACAACGAAAACCCCGTCTTGGCAAAAAGACGGGGCATCAGGTTCTTAGTATTCACCTTCCCATATCTCCTAAAAAGAGAATATGCTTCACTTCAAATAGTATCAACACTCACTATAGCCGCAGGAAAAACACTTCTTACACCCTTCGATGTTTACAAAGGTCACATTCCCACAAACAGGACAGATATCAGGCTTCACACTAGTAACCGAAGGGGCAAGCCCAAGATCCAGCTGACCGGCCTCTTCAATCTCATCCTCCTCATCCGGAAGATTTGCACTATGTGTCTCTGAAACAGGAGTACCTATATGCTGTTGCAATACCTGGGCTACAGCATCAGGAAGGCTCATGACCCTGTTCTTGCCAAAGCCCAATGACCTACCACTGCCGATTCCAATAAGTTGCGCAATTATTGCCTGCGCTCGCTGTTCAGGAGAGAGAGCCGAAGGCATCCTCAGCATCAGGCTGACAAGCCTGCCCAGGCCCTCTGCATCAGCTGCGACATCAGATCCTACCTTCGCCACATTGATAAACACCTCAAAGAGGTCAGTGGGATTGGGTCCGTCGCAGTTTACCGTGATATAGGCAGTCCCAATGGGAGTCGCCTTACGGTAGGTAGTCCCTCGCAACACTGTCGACCGTACACGGGCCTTAGGTTCGGCAAAGGTCGTGATCACCGCCTTTGGCTCTTCCTTCTTTTTCTCCTGCTTTGCAGTCAGAACCTGGGTATCACGCGAGCCATCCCGGTAGGTGGTCCCACCCTTGCATCCCAAATCATACAACAGCTCATAGAGCTTCTCTGTCTGCTCAACAGTATACTCACGGGGCGTATTACCTGTCTTGGAGATGGAGGAATCCACCCATTTCTGAATTGCTGCCTGTACCTTCACATGACCCTCAGGAGCAAGATCCATTGCAGAGACGAAGTAATGAGGTTTTTCCTTGCCTGGATTTTCCTTCACCCAATCGTCATAGACCTTCACACGCTCAATGTTAGACCCCATACGTCCTGTTCGTTCCCACTCCCAGAAGTAGTAGGGTTCAATGCCTGTGCTGGTATTTACCATAGTACCGGTCGTTCCCGTAGGAGCCTGGGTGATAAGGGTGACATTACGCAGGCCCTTAGTGCGAACCTCGTCACGTACGGAAGCCGGCATCTGCATCATGAAGCCACTTTGCAGAAGCTTTTCGGCATCAAAGCGGGGGAAGCTTCCCTTCTCCTTCGCAAGGTCAGCACTCTCGGCATACGCCTCGACGCAGATGAACTGGAAAAGCTCGTCAATGAAAGTGAGTGAATCATCGCTTCCATAGGCAAGCTCCATCTTGATGAGCATGTCGGCGAGACCCATGGTCCCAAGGCCTATACGCCTCTCAGACTGCTGCTGATCCTTGTTCTCGTCAAAGAAGTAGGGAGTATCATCGATGACATTATCCAAAAACCTGACTGAATCACGAACAGCCCTTCCAAGCTCCTTGTACTGCACCTTCTTGTCCTTCACAAACTTGCTCAAGTTTATGGACCCAAGGTTACACACACCCCAGGGAGGAAGGCCCTGTTCGCCACAGGGGTTGGTGCACTGGATACTGCTGTAGTACCAGGAGTTGGACATCTTGTTGTAGCGGTCAATGAAGAAGACTCCAGGCTCTGCAGAAGCCCAGGCACTCTCAATGATGGCATCCCAGATTGTGCGGGCCTTCATACGGTGGTAGACATTGACCTTATGACCTGCAGCCTTCCAGGTATCAATATTTCCGTCCCATATCTTGTTGTATTCAGGGTCGGTGGTATCAGGGAATAAAGTCTCCCAGTCTCTGTCATGTTTGACAGCATCCATAAAGGCATCACTGATGCCTACGCTGATGTTTGCATTGGTGATCTTGCCCATCTCGCGCTTGCTGTTAATGA
>DMAO01000307.1 GCA_003446545.1 Sphaerochaeta sp. | reverse complement strand
CATTGCTCAGCGTTGCACCAACATTGACCTTGCAAGGACACAGGCGATGATGGAGGACTTGGGCAGTCAGGCCCTCCGTGTGTTGGCCGTTGCATACAAGAGCCTACCTACCATCCCATCTTCCCTCGATAGCGAATCGATTGAAAGCGATCTTACCTTCATGGGCCTCTTGGGTATGATTGACCCTCCCAGGGAAGAGGCAAAGGAAGCCCTTCGCCTCTGTAAGAAGGCTGGGATCAGGGTGGTCATGATAACAGGGGACCATCTGGGAACAGCAACAGCCATTGCACAGCAGCTGGGCATCCTCAACAAGGGGGAACGGGCCATAGACGGCCAGACGCTGGATGCAATGGATGGAAATGCCCTGGCGGAGGCTGTACATACCATCTCTGTCTATGCACGGGTCTCCCCCTCGGACAAGATCCGCATCGTCAAAGCCTGGCAGGATAGGGGCGAGGTGGTGGCCATGACCGGAGACGGAGTCAATGACGCACCAGCACTTAAGGCAGCCGATATCGGCTGTGCGATGGGAATCACAGGCACTGAGGTGGCAAAAGGTGCTGCTGACATGACCCTCACTGACGACAATTTCGCTACCATTGTCGAAGCGGTCAGACAAGGGCGGGGCATCTATGCAAACCTCAGGAAGGTGGTGGGATACCTGCTTTCCACCAATATTGCAGAACTGTTCACCGTCTTTTTTGCCATGATTTTATTCAGGGAGACCCCCCTGCTCTCCATGCAGCTACTCTGGATAAACCTCATAACAGACAGCCTTCCAGCCATTGCCTTGGGCATGGAGCCAATCCAATCGGATGTGATGGAACACAAGCCAAAGAGCAGGACAGAAGGGCTCTTCGCCAATGGGCTGACGCTCCAGATCATAGCCCAAGGAAGCTTGTTCGCCCTTCTGACCCTCATTGCCTTCTTACTAGGCCTAAGACAGGGTGGAGATATCGTAGTGGGAAGGACCATGGCCTTCTCAACGTTGGCAATACTGCAACTGGTACAGGCGTTCAACATGAGAAGCCAGCACTCACTGTTCACTACAGGCTTCTTCACCAATACAACGCTAAACAAGGCGGTTGGAGCATCAGCAATACTCTTGGCAGTCGTACTCTTTGTGAGCCCGATCGCGCATGTATTTGCCCTCACCATTCTGAGCCTTCCCCAGTATGCCATTGTCCTGGCTTTGGCACTGCTGCCCCTTCCCATCCTAGAGCTGGCGAAAAAGTTGGGCCTCATCAGGTACCTTGCCTAAAAGGGCAGGAGAATACAAAGAGTAAAAGGTTTGGGTTGGTAACACTCTGAAATTTAGCAGGTTGGAAGGGAAAATCCAGTGTCAGGCCTCAAACAACGCCTCGCCCCAGATCCTTCTCTTCTCCTCGAAGCTCAGGGTATAGGCCGCGCTGGTGGAGGGAAGGGCGAGAAAGGTGATGGTCTTTGGGTAGTATCCGATAAGCTTCTTGTACAGGGCTTCAGCCTTCTTCCCATTGAACAACACCTTGCTGATATCCTGATGGCCTTCCAGAAATGACTTGAGGTCATTGGGTACCACTTCCCTAAAGGCAGAATCCAAGGACCCTTCACGCCTGAAGTTTGCAAGCACATCCCACAACGCTATATCATGCTCTAGAAGAAGCAGCCATTTCTCTTCGTAGGTCTCGGTCTTCTTGCCGAACAAGTCCTGCATTATCGGCCAGAACGCATTGCGTTCATGGCCATAATACTGCTGTTTCAACAAGGATCGCACACTCGGCCCTGTGCCTAGGATGAGCGTATGGGAGCTTTCCCTCTCGATAGGGGGAAAGCCCTCTTTCATCCGAGGTAGGTGCACACGCTATCGGCACAGGCGATGCCATCCAAAGCAGAACCGATGATGCCCCCAGCATAGCCAGAGCCTTCTCCACAAGGGAACAGGCCAGAGAGCTCGACGTGCATATTGGTGTCTTTGTCACGCAGGATGCGTACAGGACTGCTGGTCCTGGTCGCACCAGCGATGAGAACCGCCTGATTGGTCAGAAAGATATGGGCCTTTTTCCCAAAGATTGCAAAAGCCGTTGCAAGACGGTCAGCAATGAAGGACGGCAGCAAGCGGTGCAGGTCAGAGGGGACAAGACCCGGGCCATAGGAAGAGTCAGGAAGGGTCTTGGAAAGACGATGGTTTACGAAGTCCGCCATCCTCTGTGCAGGAGCGACATGAGAGTGCCCACCAGCCTTATAGAGACGTTCCTCCAAAGCTTGCTGGAAGTGCATGACCCCAAGGTTCCCACCGAACTGCTCCGCAGGGAGATCCTGAGGCTGAAGCTCGACAACCATGGCACTATTGGCATACTTGCCGTTTCGCTCTGAGTTGCTCATGCCATCGACGACCAGGGTGCCACTCTCATGCATCGCAGGGATGACGAAACCACCCGGACACATGTTGAAGGAGTAGACTCCACGACCCTCGACTTGGGCAGAGAAGACATATTCGGCAGCGGGCAGGTACTCCCCCCTACCCTTGTCGTTCTTATACTGGATCTGGTCGATGAGGGATTGCGGATGCTCTACGCGAACACCGACAGCGAGGCTCTTTGCCTCGATGGCAATCTTCTCGCCCTCAAGATATTCGTAGACATCCCTAGCATTGTGCCCAGTGGCAAGAATGACCGGTCCTTCAAAGGTCTCTCCACTGGCAGTGGTGACTCCTGTGACCTTACCATCGCTCTTGACCAAGCCTACGACTTTGGTAGAGAAATGCACTTTCCCTCCGCTAGCGAGAATGGTATTGCGAATCTGTTCCACTATCTCAGGAAGCTTCTCCGAACCAATATGGGGATGGGCTTCGTACAGGATATCCTCAGAAGCTCCATGCTGGCATAGCAGGGCGAGTATCTTACCCACATCACCACGCTTGGAAGCCTTGGTATAGAGCTTGCCATCACTATAGGCACCGGCTCCGCCTTCACCAAAGCAGAAGTTACTCTCTGTCTTAAGGACGTTGTGTGCAGAGAGAGAGGCGATATCCTTCTTGCGGTCACGTACGTTAACACCCCGTTCGAGGACTACAGGCTTCAGACCTGCCTCGATAAGGCGTAAGGCGGCAAACAGGCCGGCAGGCCCGGCTCCTACAACCAGTACCTGTTTCTTGTCACCCACAAAGCCGAAGCTCGTCGTCTCATACAACTCTTCCTCTGAAGATCCGGTAAAAAGACGCACCTGCATCTCCACCACCGGCGGGTTGCGCCTTGCATCGATACTCTTGCGAAGGATACGCATTCCCGTAACATCTTGTAGAGGCAAACCAGATTCTTTGGCGGCCTGTTTCTGTACGGCCTTGTTGTCGCTAGCTGTCTGTGCAGACAGTCTCATTGATATATCTTTAGTCATGGCTTCATTGTACTGAGCACCACTGCCAGAGGTCAACGCAATCGGAGCCTAAAGCGCAATTAAAGAGAGCATGTCACAGAGAAGGGTTCTTGGCATCTAGGGGTATCACCTTCCTACAACTGGAAGCGCTCATATGCATTTCCTGCATCATACAGCTGTAACTATCCGTCCTCATGTGATAAGGTCTTTTGCTATGGACAGAAACCTCATCATAGGACAACTGCTGGGATTGCTCACTGCAGTCTGCTGGGCACAAAACTCGCTTGTCTACCACCACTTGGGAACCAAGGTAGGCTCTGATGCTGTCGCCCATGTACGCATGTGGATTGCCCTGCCGGCTATCATCATGCTTGCGTACTTCACAGAAGGAAGCTTCTTCCCCACCAACCTCTCCTTCCAGACCTATCTGGTGCTCTTTGCAAGCGGTGCAATCGGTTTCTTCATAACCGACATGTTGCTCTTCTATGCCTATGTATGCCTCGGAGCACGTGAGTCGATGGTCATCATGACACTTTCTCCGGTAGCCACTGCCATCTTCTCCTATTTCCTCTTTGACGAACGGCTCAGGCCAGTACAGATACTGGGAATCCTGCTGACCATCATGGGCGTCATATCCATGGTGGTGGGTGGCAGAAGGATCAAGGGCGAACAAAGCGAGGAGAAGCAGAAAGCAAAGGGCGTGCTCTTTGCCATCCTTGCCTCCATTTTGCAATCGGTCTCGTTCCTGCTTGCCAAATATGCCCTCGATTCCACAGGACCCGTATCGACCAACCTCCTGAGAAACGTAGGGGGCCTGATGGCCTTCATCCTGTACAGCTTCGTCATCAGAAGGAATGCACGACAGCACTTTGCCGCCTTCAAAAACCCCAAATGGCTGGCCCTGCTCTTCCTTGCGGCCCTGATAGGGCCGGTGCTGGGCATGTCCAGCCAGATGAAGGCCTTCACTCTGGCTCCGGTGGGAATCGTCACCACAATCACCCAGACCACCCCGATTATCCTGTTGCCCATAGACAAGTTTATATTCAAGAAAAAGATCACCACTTCAAGCCTGTTGGGAACTTTTGTCTCCATAATAGGTGTGGGTATCCTGTTTTTGGCAGCCTAAGGGACTCTTGCTTCTCTTGTACTCGCATTCCCATTTTGGTACTCTAAGAGTATGAATGTACTCTCGTTAGAAAACATCTCGAAAACCCTCGACGAAGAGCCTCTTTTTACAGAGGTGAGCTTCGGTCTTGAGGGAGGCGACCACGTCGGTCTCATCGGACAAAATGGGACCGGCAAGTCCACCTTCCTGCGCCTGTTACAGGGCGAACTGCTCCCTGACAGCGGCACCATTGCGACCTCTAGGGAAACTGAGCTCATCATGCTTACCCAACAGATACTCTTCAGTGAGGAAGATACAGTTCGTTCCTACCTCTACAAGGGGGAGGGAAAACGCATCGCTTTGGTCAACTCCTATCACCAGGTAATTGATGCAAAGCAGGACAGCCAGACAAAGAGGGAGCTCGCCTCACTTACCGAACAGCTCGACCTTACCCAGGGCTGGAACCT
>DMAO01000012.1 GCA_003446545.1 Sphaerochaeta sp. | reverse complement strand
TTCCCCTGGTTTTTAGCTTTGCTGAAGACAAGGGCAAGGTTGGCCGCATCCAGAAGAACATCCAGAGGGACACTCTTATCCCTCTGGAACTTGATGAAGACATAGCCACCTGGGGTGTCACGCGTATGCATCCAGTAGTCATTGCCCCGTACAAAGTGGCGTAATAGCTCATCGTTTTCCTTGGCATTGCGTCCTACCAGGAGGGTGAACTGTCCGCTTTGGATAGTGAGTCCCGGGGTCTTTACCTTGGTAGGCTTGTCCACAGTCTCTGTACCTAGTTCCCGTTTTATTTGGCGTATATCTCTGTTTTCGTTATCTGTAAGGGTGAGGAGCCTGGCATACTTTGCAACAGTATCTTTGAGCTCTTCCAGGACCTTTTCGTACTCCCCTTTAGCATTTTCGAAAGTTCCTTTAGATCTCTGGTAGCGATCATAGTAGTTCTTGATCTGCTCGCTTGGACGTAGGTTTTCCTTGAGGGGAATTGTGACTTTCTCTCCACTTTCCCAGTTTTCTACTTCAAGGGAGGTTGCATGCTCTGTGATGAGATGGGCGTTTGCACTGAGCAGGTCCCCCATCAGCTTGAAGTGCTCAAATTTCCCACTCTCCAGCATCTTGCGTTCGAGTGACGCACAGGTAGCCTCTACTTGCTGCACCTCCCTGTCCCGTTTGCGCCGTATCTTTTGCAGCAGTTCTTCAAGTGTCTGGGTGTTGCTTGCCTGGCCGTACTCTTGTTCTATCTGACGGTTGAAAGAGGTTTCGTTGCGTTCACGTATAGTGAACTTGCCCCCATCATCCTGCTTTTCTTCAGGTACGACAAACGTTGCCCCGCTTTTCTCTCCCCTATTTGGCCGACGGTAGAGCAGGTCCAAAATAGTGTTGTCCTCATCTGTGATGAAGATGTTCGCACCCGGACCACTGTAGAAACGCAGGTGGAGAAATAGTGTTCGCCCATGATTATCCAGCTCTAGGGTTACCATGCGGTCAAAGGGGGTTTGCCCAACTTTTGTTATCTTCGAGCCTTCCAGATTAGCCCGGCAGAATTGGATGAAACGTTGGAGCTTTGCGGTCTTTCCCATCTGCTGGACTGCAATGGGGTGGGTCGCCATATGCAGGCGGCTGTAGGGAGTCCCTACCTCAGTATACAGTGTCCATCGTCCTTCTCTGGGATGGTAGAGGTACCAGCTCAGAGAATGGAAGTCGTGTTGCACCACTGACTGCAGGGTGCTACCCTCCAAGGGGAGTTCTTCAATGATGAGCTGTAGTTCACGCCAGTTTAACGACATTATTTCTCCGCAGGGTATCGTACGCTGTTTTTACCCCACCTGCAAGGTAGAACGAGCCACAGACAAGGATGGCAGCTGTGCTAGGGGTTTTGTCCATTGCGTTTGCGAGGGCTTCTTGGTTGTCTTCTACTAGGCGGATGTCATACTCCTTATCTCTGGTAGAGGCCAACAGGCGAAGCTTCTGTTCGATGAGGGTGATGTCACTTTTTTTGAACGTGCCGGGCATGGAAATGATGATATGGGTGAAGTGGTCGAGGACCAAGGATCCCATATGGCTATGGTCCTTGTCCTCCAAGGCACCATAGATGATGGTATTCTCTTCGGAGGGGTAGAGGGAGGAAAAGGATTCGAGCAAGGCTTGTAATGAGTGGGCGGTATGGGCTCCATCGATATAGATGTCCGGTTTCTCGGCAATTTTCTGGAATCTGCCGGGAAGAGTGTTTTGCTGGAGGGCGGCTATGGTCCTTTCTCCGAAAAGCCCAAGCTTTCTGAGCACCAGAAGCGCAAGTGCACAGTTCTGTGCCTGCACCTTGCCCATCATGGAGAGGGTGAGGATCTCATGGGTCTGGTCGCGCCACCAGTACTCCACGATCTCCTTGTTGTTGGTAATGGTGTACCTGTGGGTAAGCAGCTCTTCGGAGAGTTTTGTCACCATACTCTGCTGTGATTGGGCTTCTTTACAGAATATATCCATCACCTCAGGCTCCTGGTATCCAATGAAGCAAGGAACTGCATGTTTTATGATCTTGCTTTTCTCATAGGCTATCTTGCCCAGCGTATCGCCGAGTATTTTTGTATGTTCCAACTCAATGGGACAGAGTACACACGCCTCTGGGACTATGGTATTCGTTGCATCGAGCCTTCCCCCCAAGCCTGTTTCGATGACAGCCCACTGACACCCTGAGAGGGAGAAGAGCAGGTAGGCAAAGGAGGTGAAGAGTTCAAACGTAGTTGGGTTGGTCTCTCCCCACTGGTCACTGAAGCTGAAACCCACAAGTCGTCGCTTTAGCTCATTGCCAACCTCGACAAGAAGGTCATCAGGGAAGAATGTGCCGCTTTGGGTGAACCTCTCGCGGTAGTCCACCAAGTGAGGAGATGCATACAAGCCAGTCTTGTACCCTAGGGCAGTAAGGCCGCTTGCCAAGTAGGATGCTGTGGACCCCTTGCCTTTGGAGCCTGCCAGATGAATTTTCTTAAACGTTCGTTCGGGGTTGCCGATGTACGCGAGGATCGCATGCATGCGATCAAGGCGGTAGGTTCTGGTGGTATAGTGGTCGGTCTGCTTTTCCAGGTTGGTAAAGCTCTCCATATAGGTGACCACCTCTTGGAAAGAAGTAAACTGCATAGCTGTAAACACCTCGCGACAACTGTAATAGCATACGGTAGT
>DMAO01000050.1 GCA_003446545.1 Sphaerochaeta sp. | reverse complement strand
TGAGTATATGATTTCATCATGTATGCAAGCGATGCCCAATGCTGTAGAAACACAGAAAGATGAAGTTTTGGCAACTGGGGAGATATTTATACAGGCAAAAAAGGTACTGGGCGCTAGCATTTCTGATTTGTCAGAGATGTTGGGAATCTCACGCCCTACAGTATATTCCTATCTTTCAGGTAATGAACCTTCTGGAAATTCTGAGTTGCTGATGAAACGCATATTCTTCCTACAAAAAACTATTGAGACGATACACAAGCTTGGTTTGTCCATTCCCTGTTCCACAATGCTCAAGCGCAGAGATGGCAGAGGAAAGACATTCAAGGAATTACTGGCAAATGACGAACTCAATGATGAAAGTATTCAACTCTTTTGCCATGTAGAACAGCAACAAAGAGATCGCACCAAACAACGGATCACAGCTGTTCCCGTATCTTCCGAACATCGAAAAAACTTGAACAATGAGGAATTTAGTGTTCCTGGGCATCTACAATAGAAGAGGGTAATTTGGATGAAACAGGGTGATATGATTAGCGTAGAGAATGCAGGTCTAGAAGGCAAGTTTCCTGGTATTCCTTATCTCCTTATCATCACCCATTCCTGTGACATCACCAATTCAGCTGAGCCCTATCTTGAGGTATTGCCATGTCATGAGATTCCCAAAAAAGATGGTAACAAGACAAAGGGGAAAAATCCTCGTGAACTTCACTTCACTGTCAAGGGTGATATATGCTTCTCAGTCCATGCGTATGAGAAAACCCTACTGGGAAAGTCCAGTGTAGGGGATAATGCAATTTGTTATTCCCTGTATTCACAAGAACAGATGCTGCAAAACTGGCTAGCTTCAAGATACAGAAGACAGGCTTTGGATGATTCCATCAACAAGATGTTAAATCAATTGAAATTACGGGATATTGTAACGAAATATTGTGATTACCTTTGCGGCATTTGGCTCTCTTTTGAGGAAATTGGAAAATCAGAGAACACAGGAGATTACCAAGATTTTGATATCAAGCTGTTTTTTGTATTTGACACATCTGATATTTCATGCGAGGCGAACCTTGCAGCGTTTGAAGGGAAAATCCTAAAGAGACTGAGAGATAGGGATATCAACGAAGCCAACGTTTCTACGTACTGTGTTAGGGATGACGCTTTTACCTACAGGGAAGTTATGGACATGACCTTTGTGAGTTTGACTACTTACGTAACGATGAGACCCCTACTACCTGACTTGCCCAAGAAAGATGGCTTCACTTTGCCGATGCCTTAGGCTATGGTGGGATCCAGGCGCTAATTCTTGATTCAGATCAGGATTCTGAGGAATTTGTACTGGAATTAGGCTAAACTGTTTCAAAAATACCTTTTTCCTTGTTCTTCTTGCAATTGTCCCACGTAAATATCTTTCCGCTCATGGTGATATAGACACCAGGAGGCAGTAGTTGCACTGCCGTTATGGCACAACCCAGATTGAAGACCGCATCACTGGATTCCAAGGAGAAGGGGATCATGGCACCGGTGAATACCACCGTATGGCTATTACCCTTTCCAAGCGCTTCAGCCACAACTTTAGCTGTGTTGCACATGGTATCAGTCCCATGGACAATGACGATTTTCTCTTCCGAGCTATGCATGCAGGCGTGTGCTACCTCCAGGCGCTGTTCTTCAGTCATGTAGAGGCTGTCAACGGCAAGGGGGCCCTCGAGGTGGACAGTAAGGGTACAACGTGACTGCTGTAATAGCCTGGGCAGCTGGGACTCCCTGAAGGTCAGCTCACCGCTTATCGCATCATATTGTTTGTCAAAGGTCCCGCCTGTTGTGATTATCCGTAGGTCTTGTGCCATGTCTTGCTTCCCTTTTCTCTTATGTTAGTATCTTCATGTGGTCTTCATCGCCTGTATCCACAAAGACTGAGAACTCATCCACCCGAAGCTGAATGCTTTCCCCCTCTGTGTGCTTGTCAAAGGATTTTGGCTCTGCAATGACCCTGACCTGTTCCCCTCCGATCTCAACTCGGCAGTCATTGACATCACCAAGATAGAATTTGCTAAGGAGTGTTCCAGTCAAATCACCACCGGTTTTGATAAACCTGAGGTTTTCTGGGCGAATACCAACAACCACATCCCCCTTCAGATCTCCCTCATAAGGGAGTCTTTGAGGAGAGTTCTTGAACTGGACTTCTCCATTGGCGCTCGTTGCAGCGATGAAGTTAATCTTACCCACAAAGTCGGCAACAAACTGATTTACTGGGTAGCGGTAGATTTCAGTGGGTTTCCCAATCTGTTGTATGTCCCCGTGGTTGATGACGATTACTATGTCGCTCATGGTCATAGCTTCCATCTGGTCATGGGTGACATAGACAACAGTTATGCCAAGGCTACGCTGGATCTCCTTGATTTCAAAGCGCATGCTGTCCCTAAGCTTTGCGTCAAGATTGGAAAGGGGTTCATCCAACAGCAGTAGCCGAGGTTCTGCAACAAGAGCTCTGGCAAGAGCCACGCGCTGTTGCTGACCTCCAGAGAGCTGGCTAGGAATTCGCTCGGCATATTGTGCAAGATGGACAATTTCAAGCACTTTCTCCACATGTTCCTTAATGCTTGCCTTATCCATTTTTTTCATTTTCAGAGGGTAGGCAACATTTTCGAACACTGTCATATGGGGCCATACCGCATAGGATTGGAATACCATGCCGATGTCCCTCTTCTCTGGAGGAACAAAGGTCTTTGTGGAACTTACTTCTTGGTCCCCAATGAATATTTCACCTTTTGTTGGTTTTTCAAATCCTGCTATCATACGCAACATAGTGGTTTTTCCACAACCTGAAGGGCCGAGCAGGGTAACAAACTTCCCATCAGGGAACTCAGCATCAAAATTATTGAGTACTACCACATCGCCAAACGCTTTCATGACATCTTTGATTATAATTCTAGACATTTCTAACCTCTTTCATTAAATGGAGAATTCACCGTCGGTGAGCTTGTTCAACAACCCGTTGATGCCAAAGACTATAAATAGGATTGCAGTGGCAAGAGCCGAAGCGGTCTGTTGGTTGTGATACGTCTGGTACGTGTACAACTCATAGCCGAGTGTTTTTGTATTCGTTGAGTAGAGCAACGTTGACATGGTCAGCTCATAGAAACAGGGCATGAATATGAGAAACCATCCTGCAACCAATGCTGGTGCGATAAGAGGCAAAGTGACGTTCTTCATGCTCTTCAGCCAGGAAGCTCCCGATATCTGGGAAGCTTCCTCCAACGAAGGGCTGATCTGTGACAAGGCGCTTACCACGGTGCGCATACCCATCATCATATATTTTATCATATAGGCTATTACCATGATGGTTAGGGTGTTATAGATGTTTATCCCAAATTTTCCTGACATTGCCATGATGAGCGAAAGGGCGATAACGACGCTGGGAGTTCCACTTCCTACAGTGATCATGAAGTCAGGAATCTTTCTCCCCTTGATCTTGGTTCTCACCAAGAGGTAAGCCATCATGCAAGAGATGATCATGCCAAAGGTAGCGGCCATAACAGCAGAGAGCAGACTGTTCTTGGAAGAGTTGAGAATTGACTTTCGGGTGAAGATCCTTATCCAGTAGCGTAGGGTCATGTTCCCTTCGGAAAAGACAGGTTCTCCTAGGTTCACGGTAATGCTGGAGAGCGCAACGGTAACAAAGGGAATGATGACGATGACAAGTGCAAACAACACTACAGCCAAAGAAATGAGGATTCTCCATTTTCCCAAGTCGACGATATTGGGTCTGGTTGATTTCCCCGAAACGGTGATGTATTGTTTTTTCCCTAAGGTGAAGGTAGATAGGTAGAGGACTAAGTTGGCTATGATCATAAGGAATACAGCCAGCGTTGTGGCGTCAGTAAGCCCTTCCTGACTTCCAATATATACAAAGTCAATGATACGGGTGGTGACTGTATGGATCTGACCAGGGACACCGATGATGGAGGGAATGCCGTATGCTGAGGCTGCTGCGATGAATACAAGCAAGGCTGCTGCAATAATTGAGGGGAGCATCATCGGAAGGGTGATGGTCCTTAGGGTAGCAAAAGGACTTGCCCCAGAGATGCGGGAAGCCTCCTCTAGCGAGGGATCCATCTTTTCCATCGCTCGGCTGATAGTGATGAATGCATAGGGATAGTAGAAGCCAGTCAGAACCCAGATCAAACCACCAGTTGTGTAGATGTTGAAAGGGGCTGATGAGAGGTTGAATATTTTCTGCAAGAAAACGTTCATAGAACCCACAGTGGGGTTGAGCAGGCGCATCCACGCCATAGCTCCAACGTAGGGGGGAACCATGTAGGTTGCAACGAACAAGGTACGGAAAAACTTCTTTCCGTAGAGGTTGGTCCTTCCGATAAGCCATGCTAAGGGAAATGCTATCAACACTCCGAAGACCATGGAGAAGAAGGCTGTAACAAGGGTGTTAACGAGGGCCGACCAGTTCAAAGGATAGGTATAGACCCGCTTGAATGCCTCAAGGGAGAATTTTCCTGTGGAGAAGAAAGCCCTGAATACGAGGTAGAGTAACGGAAATACCTGAAAGACCAGTAAAAAGCCCACAATAAGGGCTATGATGATCCATTTTGGGTCTAGAAACCATTTTTGGTGTTTCATCAATGGAGGAAGTGAGAGTGTGGGAGAGCGCATAGCAGATAACTCCTTTGTAGCAATGGGAGCTTGCTGATAAACCAGCAAGCTCCTCTCTGAAAAAAGATAAAGCAGTTAGCTGTTACTTCTTGGCTACAGCTTCTTGGAACTTTGTGCGCATTTCTTCGCGAAGTGCAACAGTGTTCTCCCAATCAACAGGGAGCGTATTGGAGAGAATCTGCTTGGTGGGAAGTGCATCATAGGGAGCATCTGGATAGGAAGCGCTGACTGAGTGCATCCAGGCCTTTACAATGTTTTTCTGTCCTTCTTGGGAAAGGAACCATTCTGTTATTGCTTTTGCTGCTTTGGAGTTCTTGTTGGGACTCCACTCATCGTTGATTGACATGATGGGGGAGGGAACTACAATGGTTCCGTCAGTAGGATAGATGACCTCAATCTTTGAATTGTCTATCTCTCTCTTCTGCAAGACTGACTCTTCAAGGACCATGACCACTTTGCATTCGCCAGTCTCAAGTTTTGTCAGGGCTACCGAACCGCTCTCAATCTTAACTTTCTGTGCGCCAAGAGCTGTGTAGTAGTCATAGCCATACTTGTCTTTCAGTGCGCTGATTGTATCCAAGGCTGTCCCACTGGTAAGTGGGTTGGACATGGAAACTAGGCCGGCAACGCTCTTGTCGTAGGCGAAGTCGTAGAAGGAATTAGGGATCTCACTCTTCTTGAACTTTCCAGGGTTATAGGCAAGTATCATGTTGCTTATACGTACGGGATACCAATAGCCTTCCTTGTCATAGTCAAATGCAAGGTCAGCTGTATTGGCAATCATAATCGGCTGCAAGACACCCATGCTCTTCAGTTCGAGGGCATAGGATGGGTCGGCGACCATGAGCATGTCGCACCCAAGTTTGCCAGCGGCAATCTCGGCAGCAATCTTTGCTTGCAGTGTCCCTGTTCCACCATAGAAGAACTCAATATCGACGGTTGGGAATACATCTTCCAGTGTCCTGTCGATAGCTTCGATGACATCATCGTACATCGAGGTATAAATCAGAATTTTACCCCCAAGACCATCTTCAGAGGCCTTTGGCTTTTCAGCAGCACCTCCGGCAAAGGCCAAAGAGCCTACAAGCGCAACAACACATAACAGTACCAGTGATTTTTTCATGGCACGATCTCCTTTTGTATTGATTGAAGTATATCACGTATAAGCAAAGGCAGGAAAAAAAATCTTAGCAGGTATCTACAAAATTCACTAGAGGTACAAACAGGGGGCTCAAATCCACTCATGCGGGGTTGAGCCCCTCGCGGCAGAAATAAGGTTATGCAACACGTTTGCTGAGAGGTAAGGTTGACATACCAAGGAATACTATCTAAGCCCAGAAGAGAACAGCATCCTTGCCGCTGTTCCCAGAATACTTAGGCTGACCTTCGTTCCCATGAGCCAGAAGGTGCGTGAGCAGCTGAACTTGGTCCATATGGTTGTCATTGCGGACAAGGGCTTGCCCATTGAGGTCATTCCTAGGGAGCCCCTGCACAAGGAGGGCCAGAAACTAAAGATGAAAGAGACGGGAAATCCACTTTGCAGAAGCCCTGACTCAGAACAGATATATTCTCAGTAGTTGAGACTATATCTTGTTCTAATACTTTACTTTAGAGTGCGATTTTTTTGGTATAGAGCGAAAACAAGGAATCAGGGCTTCTCATGGTCTTTGCCAGTACGACTCCCCTTTCTTATGTACCTGAGCAGGGCCTCCACATAGTAGTAGTCTCCCCAGGTAAGACACTCGTCAACACCTCTGTTGTT
>DMAO01000146.1 GCA_003446545.1 Sphaerochaeta sp. | reverse complement strand
ACCCTTTGCCTTTATCATGCTTCAAGCCTCCATGCAATCCATTCCAAGGGAGACCTTTGAGGCCGCACAGATCGATGGTGCGCAATCGCATCAGATTGCATTCAGGATTACCATCCCCATTCTCGCAAGCCAGATTATGCTGGTTGCCATGTTGCGAACGATCGATACCTTCAAGCTGTTCGGGAAGGTCTATGCACTGACCCAAGGAGGCCCTGGAAACTCCACAGAGACCCTCTCTACATTTATCTATCGTGAAGGATTCTCCTACTTCAATCTGGGCAGGGCTTCGACAGCCTCTTTGCTTACCCTGCTCGTTGTCACCCTGATATCTCTGTTCTACATCAGGAAGATTCTCCATGAGGATGGCACAAATGCTTAAGGTAAGGAAGAAACAGGACAATCCCCTTTTTTGGGTATTTGTCCTCTTTATTCTGGTCATTACCCTGTTCCCAGTGTATTGGATACTGGCCACTTCCCTGAAAAATCCATTGGAAGTCGTGCTCCCTAACCCAACGTTTGTTCCTAGAGCTCCCACTCTGGAGAACTATGTTGCAGTGTTGCAGTCAGGATTTCTTCGGAACATGCTCAATAGCCTGATAGTCTCCCTAGGGGCAACCATGCTCTCGCTGTTCTTGTCATTCACTGCAGCCTATGCCCTGTCACGGTTCAAATTTCCCTTAGCCTTCAACCTGATATTCATGATCTGGATTCTTCTGGTGAAGATCTTGCCCCCAGTGGTTCTGGCAATTCCGCTGTATACCATGTTCAACTCGATGCGTCTCATTAACAACCTGATCGGTCTTATCCTGGTCTATCAGGTCTATACCTTGCCGTATTGCACCTGGATGCTGTTTGGATTTTTGAAGAGTATACCAAGGACGTTTGAGGAAGCGGCTCAGATTGATGGGGCCAGCAAGGCTGTGATCCTTTGGGAAATTGTAACTCCGATTGCCCGAACAGGCTTGGTTGCCACTTCCATTTTCAGTGTCATCGCCGCATGGGATGAATTTCTCTTTGGACTGCTCTTTATCCGTACCCCAGCTCTGAGGACCCTTCCTCTGGTCATCGTTGACTACATTGGTGAATATGAGACTTTGTGGGGCCATCTGATGAGTATCGGACTTATCACCTCTGTCCCTGTTCTGATATTTTCCAACTTTGTCTATAAGCACTATACCAAGGGCTTCTCTATGGGGGAGAAGTGATGAACACAAACCTTTTCATAACAGCTCATAGCGGAGCTTCAAAAACACAACCCAACAGTATGGAATATCTGAGGCAGGCCTGTCTCGCCGAGCCTGATATCATCGAAATTGATGTGCGCAAGACCCTCGACGACAAAGTGGTGCTTTCGCACAATCCTTCCCTCGATGGCAGTCCCTTACCTATCGCTGGCTTGACGTATGGGCAACTTCTCCTGTATGACCCTGGGCTATTGTTGTTGGAGAGTGCCCTGACTCTCTGTTTTGAGCATGGCATCAGAGTAAATCTGGATATAAAGGAGGTCGGGGCAATCCCCTGTGTATGTGCCATCATAGCTGCGTGGGATTGTACTTCCCAGGTTATCTTTACCGGGTGCAAGGAGGGTGAGATAGGCTTGATCCATCAGCTACTTCCCTTGGCAAAGGTCCTCTACAATGCTGATTCTTGGGATAAGGGGAGCTATCCTACGTATAGTTCCTATGCCCTTGCCATGGTCGAGGCTGCAGGGCAGGCAGATGCTTTTGCCCTGAACATCAACTGTGAGTATGTTCAAGAAGAATTGTTCACTCTCGCAAGAAAGAAGTTTCTCCCCATCTTCGTCTGGACAGTTGAGACAAGGGCTCTGATGCGCAAGATGATCGACTTTGGGGCAGCATCACTGACCACAAAGGATATTCCTCTGCTGAAAGAGGAACTCGCCTATCTAGAAGCGAAGCTCTCTGAGCACTAGGGCTGTGGTTCCCTAGGGACATAGCTGATAAGTTTGAAAGGAAGGGTTCTCCTATGAAGCAAGAGGCAAAGACTTGTAGTCTTTGCCTCTGATACCTACTCAGTCTTCAATATTCAATGGTCAATTTTCACTGGTTCCTTATTCTTTTCCTTTTTCATTTTTCCTTTTTGTCCGGATTCTTAGCCCCTGCTTTTGATCCACTCTTTGCAGACCGAGGGGTAATTGGTGAAGACACCATCACAACCCCAGCTGTAGCATTGCTCAAGCTGTCCCATGGAGTTCACTGTCCAGACGTTTGTCTTGATCCCATGCTCCTTGCATTCGCTAACAGACTCTTTGCTTACATTGCAGAAGTTTGGATGAAAGGACTCAAAGCCAAACTTTTCACAGAAATATCCTGCATTGACCAGACCTGATTCAGGGACCAGAACCCCACAGGGTATGCTCTCATCGAGGGCCTTGGCATTCGCTATGGACAGCAGGTTGAAGGAGGAGAAGAATACCTTCCTCTCCAAGCCATGTGCCTTGAGGATAGCAAGAGTCTTCTCTTCAAGCCCTTGGTAGTAGATGATGCCTGTCTTCAGCTCGATATTGGTTATCAGCTCTGTTGTCTTCACCCATGCACAATACTCCTCAAAGGTGGGGATGTGCTCAAATTCACTCGTATGGGGGAAATGGACTGCAGCGTTGAGCTTCTGCAGCTCGGTGAGTGTATAGTCACAGACCCGACCCTTACCATCGGTAGTGCGGTCAAGTGTCTCATCATGGATGACAACAACGTGAGCATCTTTGGTTAGCTGGACATCAAGTTCGATGCCGTCGCTCCCCGCTTCCAACGCCTTTCTGAATGAGAGCATGGTATTCTCCGGGTAAGCTCCGCTGTACCCTCTGTGTGCATATACTTTCATGTGATGGAACTCCTTCTTTGCTGTTGTTACGCTACTCCATAGAGCAGATTGGGCAGGATAAGGGTGATGATAGGAATATAGGTGATCAGGATAAGGGATACTAGCAAGGCGAAGATGAACGGGATGGCCTCTCTTACAAAGTCCTGAAGCTCGCATCCAGTGATGGTACAACAGGTGAACATCATGGACCCGAAGGGTGGGGTGATGCCGCCGATCATGATGTTGACAATACAGATCAGTCCGAAGTGGATGGGATCGACTCCGAGTTGGGTTACTACGGGCACCAACAGAGGTGCCAGGATAATCAGGGCCGCTCCCCCTTCAAGGAACATCCCCATTATCAGGAAGAGGACGTTGATGATCATCAGCATCACATATTTGCTCTGGGTCACGTTCAAAAGCAATGCGGTCAGATGCTGGGGAATCTGTTCCCAGTTCAGGTAGTAGCCAAAGACTGAGGCCGATACAATGATGAGGACGACAGAGCTGGTTGCCAAGACAGTCTCTTTCAAGACAGGGATGATATGTTCCTTGCCCAGTTTCTTGTAGATGAACTTTCCTACGATGATACAGTAGAATACTGCCACCGCCCCTGCTTCGGATGGGGTAAAGATACCGACACGTAGCCCCATGATGATACCAAAGGGGAAAAGCAATGCCCAGATGGAGTCGAAGCCCTGTTTGAGAATTTCCTTAGGCTTGGCTTTTTCCTCCCGGCTGGGTTTGTATCCGCGCTTTTTTGAGATGATCGCTACGGTTACCATCAGACTTATGGTCATGATCAGGCCTGGGATATATCCGGCAGCAAACATTCGTCCTACCGATGCACTGGCGATCAGGGCATAGATGATAAGGTTGATCCCTGGTGGTATGACCGGGGTGACAGCCGAGGAGGCTGCTGTGATTGCAGTGGAGAATGCCTTGTCGTATCCACGCTTCTCCATTTCCGGGACGAGCATCTTACTCTGCATAGCCGCATCAGCGTTTGCTGAACCGGAGACTCCTCCCATGAGCATGCTCAACAGGACGTTGACCTGGGCAAGGCCTCCAGCCATGTGCCCGGTAAGTACTTCAGCAAACTGCATGAGTTTTTGGCTGATACCAGCATAGTTCATGATGGAACCGGCCATGATAAAGAAGGGGATCGCCAGCAGCGGGAATGACTGGGTACTGGTTACGAACTTCTGCAGGAGAAGGTCAACCGGTGAGCTTGTGTCGATGACAGCGAAATAGAAGAGAGAGGACCCAAGCAGGGCATAGGCGATGGGGATACTCGAGAAATAGAGAATGAATACCATGATGGACGGCAAATATGACAACATATGCTATACCTCTTTTTGTAGCTCTTTGGGAGCTTTGCAATCCTGAATGAGGAAGACGATCGAATACACAGTCATCAGGGCGAAACTTGCCAAGATAGAGGAGCTTATATACCCAGTGGAGATATTGAGCACTGGAGTGGGCTTCTTATAGGAGAGGCTCAGATAGATGAAAGCTATATAGGTAATGTATCCGTTGATGAGCAGAAGGATGCCATCAACAATGATGGTAATGATTTTTTTCATAGTTGGAGGGCACATGTTGACGAGTATATCAACGCCTACATGCATCTTGATCTTGTACCCGGCGGCGGCTCCAAGGAATACGCTCCAGACGAAGCATCCTGTTGCAACTTCTTCGGTCCAGAAAAGGCCCATGTTCAAGAAATAGCGTAATATGACATTCAGCATGACCAGGGCTGTCGTAACGATGAGAAATGCGCTTGAAAAGATGATTTCAAAATTCAGGAAAAACTTTTTTACATTGTGCGCCATTGGCTTTCACCCCCTTTGGATATAATACAGGCCGACCATCCTGCGCACAACCAAATTGTTTGATTGGCTCAAGCGGTCGGCCTGTTTGGAATTTCTCTTCTTACTTCTTCATCTTTGCAAGTTCAGCCTGCAATTTGTTGTAGATACCAGGGGTCACTCCCTTCATGTTGGCATATACCGGTTCTACTGCGGCTACAAAAGCGTCATGATCAACTTCGTTGAACATATTGCCCTTAGCTTCGAGCTTTGCCTTGGTGGCCTCATAGTTGTTGGTGATTTCGCTGATCATCTGGGCTGCCCCTGCAGTAAACTCTTCCTGGATGATGGTCTGGTATTTTTCAGGAATGCTGTTGAACAGGTCATTGTTGATGTACACACCGCAGGTTCCGAGGAAATGCTTTGTGAAAGCCATGTTCTTGGCAACTTCAGCACTTCCGTTGGATCCGTATGCATCCATGGTTCCTTCCAAGCCGTCAACAACACCCTGCTGGACTGCAGAGATTGTTTCGCTGAATGGAAGCGGGGTTGCGGTTGCGCCCATTGCATTGATGGTATCAATGAATAGCTGGCTGCCAGGAGTACGGATCTTCATGCCCTTGAGGTCGGCAGGAGTGGTAATGACCTTGTTTGTCTTGAAGTTACGGAATCCGAAGATGTAGTCTAGGGCAAGAACCTTGATGTTGTGCTTCTCTTCCACTTCCTTGATCATGTCCTTAACCAGCGGGGTCTTGATCATGTACTCGTATGCATCAAAGGAGTCATAGAGCATTGGCCCGACCAGAGCGTTGAAGTCAGGAACATAGTCTCCAAGGTAGGAAGGGTCTTCAACGGAGATGAACTTAGCCCCACGTGCAACCTGTTCAACGCCATCTTTGTAGACAGCAAGCTGCCCTTGGGGATAGTGCTGGATTTCAATTGCACCGTTGGTGCGGGTCTTGATATTGTCAACGACAATGTTCAAAGATTTTGTGAGCTGTTCATTGGGAGCAAACACGTGACTCATTTTCAAAACGAGTTTGTAATTGTCATCACTTTTGGTTTCCTGTGTGCCTTGGGCCATGATCGGCGAAAGGGCCAAAACGAGAATCATGAGAGCAAAAAGTACTTTTTTCATTCTTTCCTCCAAATTTTTCGATATAGTAAGCATAATATTCAACAGTTTTCAACAAGTTTTTACCATGCTTGCTACATCGACTCCTTCTCAGTGTACGGTACAAAGTAGCGATTGTCAAATTTTATCTCTGATATATCCTATTTTTGAGGAAAAACATGCATTCAATTGATGTTTTCTTCTTGCACTATCTGCTTAATAATGTTTAACTATAATGAGAAACAAAGAAGGAGCGTGTAGTATGGGGAAAAAGAAAGTCACCTTGAAAGATATTGGTGACGCCGCCGGCATTTCAGCTGCAAGCGTATCCATGATCCTAGCAAAAAAAAGCCTTTCGAGGTTTTCTCCCGACACAGTTGATGCTGTATATGCCCTTGCCCGAAAGCTCGGATATGAGAGACGCAGTGACAAATACAACAATAAGGTACTGGTTATTATCTGCCCGTCAGTGATAAACCCCTATTTTGCAACGCTAATTCAAGGAATGGAACAGGAAGCGACCCAACGTGGCATCGGCACAATGCTGTATACCACCTACTGGGATACCGAAAAAGAGCGGAGGATTTGTGAATTTGCCAAAGATCCGATGGTAGCCGGGGTGGTATTCGCCATGATACCCCAGCAGCCAGAACTCGCCCGGAAACTGAACGAGACAGTTCCTGTAGTGGCAGTAGGGGACAAGCAGAATGAGTCGGGTCTCGATACGGTGGATGTGAACAACTTCACAGCCGGCTCGTTTGTCGGCAAACACCTGTTGGCACTGGGGCATAGGAAGGTAGCCTATGTCTCCACAAGCCTCAATACCGAACACAGTGCTAGGGTTCGTCGGTATGAAGGGCTCAAGGCAGAGTTCAAGCATGCAGGGGACAATTGCAAGCTGTCCCTCTTTACCTCAGACATCCCTTCCTCTACAGAACTCAACACGGTAGATATCGAGCATAAGACAGGGTATGAACTTGCCAAACGATGTATGCAGGAAGAGCCGGAGATAACCGCCATTGTTGCGATCAACGATATGGTGGCCTATGGAGTCATCGATGCCATAGGTGATGCTGGCTTTCGTATTCCACAGGACTACAGTGTCTCTGGATTTGATAACATCTACCCCTCTTCCTTTAGTGGCTTGAGCCTTACGACTGTCGAACACTGCATCATCCAGGTGGGAAAGAGTGCGATACGGCTCATTTCAGAGAAGATTAGGAACAGCCATGCGATGATTGCAGATTCTGATGCCGTGACCAGGGTGGAGTACCGTTGCAAGCTTATTGTGCGTAATTCGACAGGAGCCCCTGGAAAACGAGGGTAACCGATGGCTTGTTGATGACAAGGAAAGCAAGAAGGGATACCATACTCTGAAAGGGTCTGGAGGGCGGATCGCATGGGTCACAGGGAAACTTCTCAGATATTCGAAAAGGACAGGCAGTACGTCAAGTTCTGTCTGTATGGGTTTCTGAAAAATCTGCGGTTCTTTGAACCCTTTCTCCTGCTGATCTTTCTTGGAAAGGGGCTTTCCTACCTTGAGATAGGGACTCTCTATGCAGCTCGGGAAATAAGCATCAACATTTTGGAAATTCCCTCTGGCTTGCTTGCCGATACCGTGGGGCGACGTCTGACCATGGTTGTTTCCCTGTTTTCCTATATCCTATCGTTCCTGATATTTTATGCGGCTTCCTCATTTGCCCTGCTGTTCCTTGCCATGATAGTGTTTGCCTTTGGTGATGCCTTCCGTACCGGTACCCATAAGGCGATGATCTTTGACTACCTGCACTCCAAGGGTTGGGATTCGCAGCGCACCTACTACTATGGGCACACGCGTGCATGGTCACAAAGGGGCTCTGCCCTCTCTGCCCTAGTTGCAGCACTGTTGGTCTTCTGGCAGGGCTCATACACATCGGTATTTCTGTTTACGACAATTCCCTATACCTTGAACCTTTTTCTGATCCTTTCCTATCCCAAGGCCCTTGACGGACCACAGCATACTGATGATCGCAAGGTCTCAGAGGTGTTCAGTACGGTGCTTAGGTCCCTATTCACAAGTATTACAAATCCTAGATTGTTGAGGACTATTGCCAACCAGTCCCTCTATACCGGGTATTACAAGGCGTGTAAGGATTATCTGCAACCAATTCTCAAGACACTGGCGTTGAGCCTCCCAATACTATTGGG
The DNA here is from genome assembly GCA_003446545.1 of Sphaerochaeta sp. Taxonomy (GTDB): domain Bacteria; phylum Spirochaetota; class Spirochaetia; order Sphaerochaetales; family Sphaerochaetaceae; genus Sphaerochaeta. Next base: position 11,244 of record DMAO01000146.1, on the reverse strand, counting down.
TTTTGATGATGAAAAGAGAACAGCTCTTCTCATCGGGTTGGTGTATGCACTGCTGTATGCCGCCACGGCCTTTGCCTCCAGTCAGTCAGGATCCTTTGCCAGACGCTTTGGAAGACTTGCTACACCGTTAAATCTGACGATGCTCTCTGGTCTTTCCTTGGGTCTGTTCAGCGGACTTTTCTTGCATCTTGGGTGGGTTGCTCTGGCTGTTGTCCTCTATCTGGGCATCTATGTGTTGGAAAACTTAAGGAAGCCCATGGGAATCACGTATGTAAGTGAGCGCATGAACCAGGACTCCCTTGCATCCGCCTTGTCGGTGGAGTCACAATCAGAGTCATTGGTTGCCGCCGGAGTAGCACTGTTGCTCGGACTGTTCTCAAATCTGGTCGGGGTCGGTCTGGGAATACTTATCGTATCGGCTATCTGTGCCCTGCTTGCCTTGTTGGTATGGTTGCCCAAAGAAGGTTCAGAAAAGTCTCCTGCCTGATCATTCTTATTCTTCTGCTTCAGGCACCTCAAGAATTTCGATCAGGTCCTGTGGATCCAATCTGAACGGGGACCCTTTTCCTTCATAGAAGGCATGGTCTGCGATAAAGTGAATGTGAAGGTCTGTATAGACAATCTGACGGTCTAGCTTCTTATTGATCACCGTTGTATTGACCTTTCCATACATTCCTTTCCCTCCGAAGGGGGAGGGCAGGAGCCCTCGTACCGACTCGACCTTGACTTCAAAGTGGTCATCTAAGGTGATGAACTCTCCCAAGCCAGCAAACCCTCTTTCTTTGAAATGTTCCATTCTTGTAGCAATATCAGCATGGGTCCTGTTGAGCTTGTGAACCTTTGTATTGTCGCTTGCAATGATGTCTATCAGGTTACGCTTATCGTCACCAAGGAAGCCGTCAAGGGCTATGACACCTGGTTTCATTTGCTGCTGTATCTTGTCATATTCAGGGGTCTGTTTCATCATTAGCTCCTTATTATGAGAATTTGTCGTAGAAGATGTTCTCTGGGGGAACTTTCACTTCATTGAGGACCTTTATGCAGGCATCGATCATTCCGGGGCTTCCACAGAGATACGCTTCGCTGGAAGGTCCCTGTTCCACCATCCTGCGCACCACATCGGTAATGAGTCCCACTTCCCCTTCCCACGCATCCTCCTTTTGAGGTTCGCTTAAGGCAGGTACGAACGTGAAGTTCGGCATTTTCTCCTCAAGTGCGCGCATCTCCTCCAATAGGAAAAGGTCGCGCTTGGAGCGCGCCCCAAAGAAGTAGGTGGCTTTGCGCTTGATGCCCTTCTTTTCCATATCCAAGAGCATGCTCTTGATGGGAGCCATTCCCGAGCCTCCGGCTATGAAGATGATGTTGTTCTCAGTCCCTCTGAGGAAGAAGTCCCCATAGGGGCCGTTGATAGTCACGCTGTCGCCTTCCTTGAGGTGCTTATGCACATAGGTGGTACATATCCCATTGGGAACCAGTCTGATCTCAAGCTCCACATGGTTGTTGTCACTAGGGGAAGAGGCTTTGGAGTAGGCTCGGTATACGCTTTCATCCGAGTCCTCATATTCGGGGACTTCGAACTGGATGTACTGCCCTGCCTTGGGTGTTATCACAGCAGGATCTTTCAGCAGCAGTCTCACTTCCTTGATATCATGGGTAAGGTCGCGGATGCTTTCTACCACGGTAGAGAACTCCTTCACGAGGAAGAGCTCTTCTGGAATGACTATGGATACGTCACTCTTTACCTTGAACTGGCAAGAGAGCCTGATATGTTGTTTTTTCTCTTCGTCTGATATCCAGGGAAGTTCTGTGGGGAGGTACTCACCTCCTCCTTCGGTGACCTGCACCTTGCACAGGCCACAGGAACCACGCCCTCCACAGGCGGATGGGATGAATACCCCTTCACCGTTGAGAGCCTTCAAAAGCGGTTGGCCACCCTCGACTTCCAACTCCTTGGACCCATTATTGATATGTATCCTAACTGTTCCATAGTTGCCAATAGTCGCATCAGCGACGACCATCAGGATGGCGAGGAAAACAGATATGAGACTTATGATGCCGATGCTTACCAGTAATGTTGTTACCATCATAACTCTCCTTAGGATATCGCGATCATGCCAGAGAAACCCATGAAGGCCATGGCCATGAATCCAGCTATTATCAAAGTTATTCCAGGTCCCTCAAGCCCTGGGGGAACCTTGGCGTTCTTCAGTTTTTGGCGGATACCTGCCATTGCTATGATAGCGATGAACCAGCCGATGCCGCTACCCAGCCCAAAGAGGAAGGAGGTGAGGAAGGTGTACTCACGGATGACCATGAAGAGGCTAACTCCGAGAATTGCGCAGTTTACGGTGATCAGGGGCAGGAATATTCCCAAGGACTGATACAGTGGTTCGCTATAGCGCTCGATGGTCATCTCAGTCAGCTGTACAAAGGCGGCGATGACAATGATGAAGACGATGAAGCGCAGGTACTCCAGACCGAAGGGAATGAGCAGGTACTGGTAGACAAGCCAGTTCAGGGGGGTGGTCGTGGCCATCACAAAGATGACCGCCACCCCAAGGCCTGTAGAGGTCTTGAGCTCCTTGGAGACTGAGAGGAAGGAGCACATTCCCAAATAGTTGGTAAGCAGGATATTGCCAGTGAAGATTGAGGCAAAGAATATTGCAAAGGGCATTATTGATCCGTTCATGCTTTTTCCTCCTTCATGATGGTCTCGCGGATGATCCAGATGAAGATAGCCAACACGAAGAATCCTCCTGGTGGCATGATCATGATGGACCAGTTAGTCCACCACGATCCTAGAACCTGATATCCCCAGAGGGTGCCGGTGCCCAACAGCTCCCTGACAAAGGCGATGGCCAACAGCACATAGGCATATCCCAGCCCTGATGCAAGCCCATCGACAAGGGAGAGCATCGGCTTGTTCTGTAGGGCAAAGGCCTCAATACGTCCCATGATGATACAGTTGGTTATGATCAGCCCGACATAGGGGCCGAGCTGTTTCCACATCTCCGGGTAGAATGCCTTCAGCACGATATCGACAATGATTACGAACGTGGCGATGACCATGGTCTCCACCATCATGCGGATACGCGAGGGAATGTGGTTGCGAAGGAGTGACAGTGTCCAGCTAGAAAGGGCTGTGGTGAACATGACGCCCAAAACCATTACCATGGTGTTCTGTAGCTTGTTGGTTACCGCTAGGGTGGAACAGATGCCCAATATTTGGACAAAGACAGGGTTGTTCTTGCCCAAGGGTTCTAAAAAGGTCTTTCGTACTTTGCTCTTGGCCATGTTACTCTCCTCTGATGATGCGCTTGGCATCGGTTGCAGCACGGTTGGTCAGGTTTCTGAAATACTCCGAAGTGCGGGTTGCCCCTGTTATGGCATCGATCTCATTGGGAGCCTGTGCTGTACCTTCATTCACAAAGATGAACGGGGAACTTTTCCCCTGGAATTGTTTGGTGAACCAAGGCTCCTCTATGCGTGCCCCCAACCCTGGTGTCTCGTTCTGACTTACGATCGCAAGACCCGAAAAGGTACTGAGATCCTGCTCGAACCCAACCATGATGGCTATGGTTCCCCAAAGCCCGGGCCCCTGTACAGGAAGGATATAACGCAGGCCATCTGAGCTTTGGGCGGTATAGTAGCCGTCCTCTACGGTAACCTTTTCCAGATACGCTTTCTCGATACCTTCTGTGGTGGGGGTATATGCCAAGCCACCGGCATCGAGGATAGCCCTGCGGGTAAAGGAAAGCTCATTGGCAATGGCCCTGTCCTGGGTCGTCAGGTAGAGACCGGAAGTTATGAGGATGCAGAATACCGTTACGGCGAACATGAACACGAGAGGATAGATACGTTTCTTATAGAACGTTGCTTTTGCTTTCATGCTACACCCTCCTTGGCAGCCTTTGCTGCCTTGAGCTTCTTCTTCGCCTTGGCGTTCTTCAGTAGGGTGTCGAGCAGGGGTGCGAACATATTAGAGAGAAGTATGGCGAAGGTGACGCCTTCTACCCAGGAAGAGAAGGTTCTGATAAGGACGGTGAGGATGCCGAACATCGCCCCATAGATCCATCTCCCTGTGTCCGTTGATTGGGAAGCGGATACGGGGTCGGTGATCATGAAGAATGCACCAAAGAGGAAACTCCCACTCAAGAGGGCTGCTAGGGGGGTGGAGACAGAGTACATGCCACTTTCAGTTGCAATCTGCAGGCCTGCAGCCCAGAATATGGTCTGCATCAGGAGAAAGGAACCTATCGAGGAGACGACTATTTTCCAGTTGGCTGCCTTCTTGTAGATGATGAACAAACCTCCGAGCAGTATGAGGATTGCACTAGTCTCACCAAATGATCCGCTGGTAAAGCCAAAGAACATATCCAGAAACGGCACATCCTTGGTCATCAGCGGTGTGGCTGCCGATATGCTGTCTGCCTGTGTCAACCAAGAACCGAAGCCTGCAGGAAACCAATTGATACTTGTGGCATTGCCAATGAAGGTAGTCGTCATCGGCACCCCAAAACTGATGTAGATAAAAGCACGGGCAGTAATGGCAGGATTGAAGATGTTCTTTCCGAAACCGCCGAAAATCATCTTGCCGAATATGATGCCAAAGGCGATTCCGAGTGCCGCTATCCATAGGGGAATGGTAGGCGGCAGAGAGAGGGAGAAGAGGGTGCATGATACGAACAGCGATTCAGTAATCTTTGATCCATATCGCTTGGACATGAACCACTCGCTCAAGAGTCCTGTGACCCCAACCACTACAAATACTGCGATGAAACGCCAGCCAAAGAAATAGATGGCCCCAAGGCATAGCGGAGCGAGAGCATATAGGACATTACGCATTGCTTGTTGTTTTTGAATTTTCACAGTTCCTTCCCCTTATGCAAATTAGTATAAAGCATGTTAGTGTGAATGTACAAAAGTAATCGCTGAAATATTATCCATAGATCCTTGGAAAAACATTATCGGGGCGCATTCTCCTCGCTTCTGTCGGTCGCCGGTGGTGGAGGACAGCTGATGCCATCGATTTCCGCCTTGAGCTGTTTGTCGAGGTTCACCTCCAGAGATGCTAGGGAGTCCTTCAGTTGGGTTGTATTTGCCGCTCCGATGATGGGAGCTGTGATTGCCGGATTCGATGCTACCCAGGCAACTGCCAAACTGACCGGGGAAAGGCCTCTTTGCTTTGCAAGGAGGGTGAAGTCTGTAGCCATCTTCTGGTAGTATGGACCTTCGTACCTAACTTGGTACGTCTTGTTCTCAACCAGGCGGCCAGAAGAAGTCTTGATGCCCTCGCCATACCGGCCTGTAAGGAGGCCTCCCCCCAAAGGACTATAGCTTATGACCCCTAGGTTCTCCTGGTGAGCAAGGGGAAGCAGCTCAACCTCTGCCTGTCGCTTGGCAATGTTGTACATGGGTTGTATGCAGTGAAGGGAGGTTAGGTTGTGTAGCTTCCCGATGCCCAGCATTGTTGCAATCTGATAGGCGGCATAGTTGCTGACCCCCACAGAGAGGACCTTCCCTTGGGAGACGAAATCATCAAGGGTCCTCAGGACCTCCTCCAAAGGGGTGAGAGGGTCGTAGTGATGGATGAAGTACAGGTCGACGTAGTCTGTCTGCAAGCGTTTCAGGCTCTCATGCAATGCATTGGTTAGGTGCTTCCTGGAACTTCCCTTGCCATTGGGCCCCTCGCTCATCATCGAACCCCCTTTGGAGGTGATGACCACATTATGTCGTTCGCCCTGTATGAATTCACCCAAGTACTGTTCTGCAACCCCTTTCTGGTAGACATTGGCACAGTCAAAGAAGTTGATCCCCCTTGAGCGACATTGGAGGTACATCTCTTTGGAAGTAGCCTTGTCGGCCCTTCCTCCGAAGGACATTGTCCCAAAACAGAGTTCAGAGACCTGTATCCCTGTCTTCCCCAGTGGTTTGTATTGCATCTCTTTCATGATTTTTCTCCCTTCTACTACAAGTAGGCTTCTCTACTGTAGCATAAATCATAGGGGTATGATGGATGAATTTGTATAAGCTGAAGAAACTTTGATCAATTGAACTGATGACAAGAAACTATGAGAATACCAGAACCTAGCGAACAGCAGGGAATTTTAGCACTATGCCAGAGCCGTGGTATACTATGCCTGATTGAAAAGGAGATTCCAGATGGATAGATATGAACGTGCCCTAGGGGCGCTGTTGGGCTTGTTTGTAGGTGATGCATTTGGTGCCCAGACAGAGTTTGAAAAGGAAAAGGCTCTGGTATCTGTGTATCCAAAAGGGATTCGTGAGATGGGGCAAAAGGATCGTTGGGTAGGCCAGACGGGAATGATTACCGATGACAGCGAGATGGCGATCATGTTGGCAACCAGCCTCATCGACTGTAACGGCTTTGACCCAAAGGATGTGTTTGGGCGCTATCTAGCTTGGCTCAATGCCTTTCCCACTGATGTGGGAACCACCATTGTCAATGCCTTGAGAAAAGGTGTCCATAGTCCTGACAGTCAAGCCAATGGGGCCCTAATGCGAATGGTACCGCTTGCACTATTCGCATCAACACTGGAAACAGAGAAGCTCATAGAGTTTTCTGATGGTGACTGCTCCCTCACCCATGTGCATACGCAGTGCAGGGATGCAAACCGTCTCTGGGCTTTGGCCATAGCTAAGGCGATACGCGACGGAGGAACCAAGGAAGATATCTACTCTTACCTCTGTAGTATCGCCGAAGAGTTCACTGACGATACGGTCTTGCTCGCTGCCTTGCATGATGCCGCGACCAAGGCCCCTACCAGTTGTGACGGATGGGACCAAGGGTGGGTCATCATTGCCTTTCAACAAGCACTGTACACCTTGCTGCATTGCAATACCCTGGAAGAAGGCATCATATCCATTACGATGCATGGAGGTGATGCTGATACCAATGCTGCCATCTATGGCATGCTTGCGGGCTCCATTGAAGGCTCTGAGGCTATACCAGAGCGCTGGATACAGGCTCTTAGGCCTACGAGGTGCCTAGAGAACCTACTAGGTGATGAGGCAAAGAATATGGAGTCCCTGGCGAAACATTTGGCTAGGGGTTTGCTTGGAGAAGGATAGAATACCATGCAGATTGGGCCAGGCACAGTACTACAACAATGGCAGATACAAAAACCAAGACCTTCTCGCAAATTTGAGAGAGGTTTTGGTTGAAAAAGGGATTCTCGAAGGATGTAAAGAATAACCGTCAAATGCATGCATGCCTTCAGCACATCGCACTCTAATCCTATTCAGGAAAGGGAGACCCATCCCTATTGGTGAAACAGACTGCAAGATTATTGCAGAGTTGGAATCATCCAGTAATTTCTAATGTAGTTGTCCCCTTTGGCAATGAGATTAGGACTCCCTTGTCCGTTGTCGTAAAGCTTCCTACACTTGTTTTCCCAATGCTGAAGACTGAACGTAACAAAATATTCCAAGGTTTTTTTGTCCCATCATAGGTAACTGAATACCCTTGTTCAGTTTTTTCAATCGTAAAGGTTGCTACAATCTCCCCTCTGGAATTGGGTATCTGTGTGGTAGCACTTGCATTGAGTGTAAACACTTGGAAGATGACATCGTCTTCGTACTCATAGTCAGGCTTTTGGTTGTTCGCTCCAATTGCCAAGACACTATTTTCCCTGACCATGAGAGGAAGGGTGAAGTAGTCATGATGTTCTGTTACCCAATGCCCTCCCTGTACTATTTTCCCTGTTAGGAAGTTTGTCCATCTTCCGTTTGGCAAGTAATAGGATACCTCCCCTGTGCTTGAGAAGATTGGGGCGACTAACAAGGAGTCTCCTACCATATATTGACGGTCGATATACGGACAAGAAAGATCGTCTGGAAATTCAAGTATCATAGGCCTCATCAGAGGGACCCCTATTTGGTGGGTGATGCAAGATTGTCCAAATATATAGGGCATAAGAGTAGATTTTACCTCTACAAAGTATTTTAGCACCAAACTTGCCTCATCATCATAATTCCAGGGAACCCTGTAGGATTCATTGCCATGGAGACGGCTATGCGAAGAAAGGAGGCCGAATGCAATCCATCTCTTAAATAAATCCGGAGTTGCCGTCTGTTCAAAACCTCCTATATCATGACTCCAAAAACCAAATCCTGAGCATGATAAGGAGAGCCCGCCTCGCAGGCTTTCCGCCATTGATTCATATGTTGCAGAGCAATCGCCTCCCCAGTGTACTGGAAATTGCTGTCCACCAGCTGTTGCCGATCTGGCGAATAGGAGTGCTTCATGCTTGCCCCTCTCCCTTTCAAGGAGCTCGAATACTGAGCGATTATACAGATGGGTATAAAAGTTATGCATCTTTACTGCATCTGACTTGTCATAATAGACAACATTTGTTGGGATTCGTTCACCAAAATCCGTCTTAAATGTATCGACACCCATATCAAGCAAAACTTTCAGTTTTCCCTGATACCAAGAAACAGCATTCGGGTTGGTAAAATCAACCAGAGCCATTCCTGCTTGCCACCTGTCCCACTGCCAAACATCACCTTCAGCTGTATGTACCAGATACCCATGTTCCATCCCTTCATCAAACAGCTTGGATTTTTGGGCAATATATGGGTTGATCCACACACAAATATGCAGACCTTTTGCTTTTAGACGGGAAATCATTCCAACCGGATCAGGGAACCTATCCTCATCCCATGTAAAATCAACCCACTGGTACTCTTTCATCCAAAAACAATCAAAGTGAAATACATGTAGGGGAATCTTCCTTTCCTGCATTCCGTCGACAAAAGAATTGACTGTTTTCTCATCATAGTCTGTCGTAAAGGAGGTGGTTAGCCACAAGCCAAAGGACCAGGGTGGGGGAAGTGCAGGTTTTCCAGTAAGGCTGGTATAGTTTGCCAATACATCCTTAAGCGTTTCCCCTGTTATGATATAGTACTCAACCACCTCACCAGGAACAGAGAATTGCACTGAAGTGACTACTTCGGAAGCGACTTCAACAGACACTTTTCCTGGGTCTGCAATAAAGACCCCATAACCAGCGCTGCTCAGATAAAAAGGGATATTCTTATATGCCTGCTCACTGCTTGTCCCACCATCTTCATTCCAAATATCAATAGCTTGTCCGTTTTTGACAAAAGCGGTAAATCGTTCACCCAAGCCATATATGGTCTCTCCAACACCTAATGATAGGTGTTCACTCATGTAAACACTTCCATCTTTTTTGGTGATATGACCGGAAAGCTTTTGGACTATGGAGGTAAGGTTCTTACCTTTATGCAAGAATACTATTTCTCCATTTGCCCTCTTGTCGATTGATACACTCAGATCTCCATGTACCAGTTCAATCGAATTCTCAGTTTCGCGAGTTACAGCAGTTGTATTCACATCTTCATGTACAAGAAAAGTAGGCCCTACCGGACAACGTCCCTTAAATCTATAGGAAGTTACCTTAAGGATGTTCTTGGCAGGGGAGGAAAACACGGTAGTAATCAAAGGGGAGTTAAGTGTATCTCCCCGGTTACGGGTATTCTTCGCAGAAGAGTAGACTGTGACCTGAGTATCCGTTCTGTTGATGTCGTGGGTCTCAACACGGTTGATGAGGGTATTACCTTTTTGCAAACTCCAATAACCATCTCTGAATTTCATATAATATTCTCCAATCAAGTTTTAACCGCACCAGCAGTCATCCCTTTTATTATGTATTTTTGTAAACTAAGGTATAAGAGAATTGCTGGAGCGAGGGTAAGCAATACCCCTGCCATCGCAAAATTCCAATCGATTTTATACATTCCAAAAAAATTATAGGTTGCTAGCTGTAAGGTGAGTGCCTTTTTTGACCCGCTGAGGATGAGGAGTGGGAGTAGGAAATCATTCCACATCCACATGGCATTGATGACAATTACTGACACTGTTACCGGTTGAAGTAAGGGGAAAATTACTTGTACGAATGCCCTCAAAGGCGATGCTCCATCAATTAGGGCACAATCATCAAGCTCCTGGGGAACTGATTTGACAAACCCATGGTACAGGAATAAGGCAAGTGGGCTTCCAAGTCCCCAATACAGAACCCCGAGTCCAGCAGGTGAACCTGTCAGTTTTAGACTTTTTGCAATTTTAACAAGGGCTATCATAAATGAATGGAAAGGAATCATCATTGGGGCTATAAGGATAATGAACATTACCCAGCTATAGAGAGTCTTTGTCCTGGAGAGTTTAAATCCTGCCAAGGAACTCAGTATCACGACACCTGTTACGCCAATACCAGTAGCGATAAACGTGTTCAGGAAATACCGGGGATATTGCATGATGGTAAAGGCTTTGACAAAATTATCAAGGTTTAGTGAGGAGGGGAGGGAGATTACATTAGAAGTGATCTCGCTGAAGGTTTTGAATGAGTTGATTATCACAAGGAAGAGTGGGTAGAGGTATACTAGTGCAAGTAAGGATGTGACTGTTGTTACCATGAGCGATGAGGTTGTTTGCTTCTTCATACTTCCACCTCCATTTTTTTGAACATCTTCACTTGAACGAATGTTATCACCAGTATTAAGAGAAAGAGGATTACCGATTTTGCAGTTCCATAGCCAAAACGATTAATTACAAATGCAGTTCGATAAATGTCGAGAGCTATCGTTGTTGTAGCATTACCAGGGCCCCCACTAGTGAGGCTGAATATCACATCAAAAGCTTTCAGTCCATTTGAAAGTGAGTGAAAGATGGCTACCGTAACAGAGGGCATGATAATAGGGAGGGTAATCCTGAAAAACCTGGCAACAGGCTTTGCTCCATCGATCATTGATGCTTCGATAATATCTTTGGGTACTGTTTGTAATCCAGCAATATATATAACGAGGTAAAAACCAATTGAATGCCAGACTGAAACGATTACTACACTAAACAGTACTAGGTTTGTATCTCCTAGCCAGCTAAGCATAAACACAGGTAACCCTGTAGCTTCAAAAAAAGCGTCAAAGGCATTTCCATATATGAATCTCCAGATATATCCGATGATTATCAAACTTATGATATTGGGCACGTAAAATGCTGCCCGAAGGAAATTCTTTCCCTTGATATCGCCATCAAGGATGACTGCTAGTATGAGCGCTACTATGTTGGTGATTATTACTGTAAAAAAAGTGAGTTTGATAGTGAACCATAATGCCGTGAGCATAGCAGGGTCATCAGTCAAAACTTCAATATAATTGGCAAAACCAATGAATATAGGTGCTTTGTCAAGGCCATTCCATTTG
>DMAO01000056.1 GCA_003446545.1 Sphaerochaeta sp. | reverse complement strand
CGTGTTGGTATTGCTTGAGAAGCTCGGGCTTTCCGAACCACTGATAAAGGAATCGAGGAAGGTGGGAAGACCGAAAAAGGCAAAGGCTGAACCAGAAAGACCAAAAAGACCTAGGGGCAGGCCCAGGAAAAACCCAGAGCCTCAAGCTAAGATAGAATAGCTATAGTACATTTTATTGGGAAACTTTTAATTCACTATCAGACTAATTTAACGATTATCATACTATTTAGAAAGTTATCAAACATATTTTAATCCCGACAAAGGGTCTCCAGTTTTACTGGGTAAGGTGTGCAGAAAGGGATAAGTGTTACTTATTTACACAGGAAGTCTCTGCACATTTGTTGATATATTATTACTAAAAGCTATATATACTTACTTTTAGGCTCCTTTTAACAAGTTGGCACGCCTATTGCATACTAATTTACGAATAGAGCAACAGTTTTTTTCAAACCTCCTTAAAGTGTGATTTCTTAGGTGCCAGCGTATCTCTCTCCCCACCCCATAATAATTCGCTGGCACCTTCTCTTTGCCCTTCCGGGTCAGGCATCTTTTTGATATAGTCTTATCTATGGCTACTAGCAGAAGGGATCGTGCAGACTCCTACACCAAACGTGCACACAAGGAGGGCTACCCAGCCCGATCAGTCTATAAGCTGGAAGAAATCCAGAAGACAACCAGAATCATAAAGCCCGGGGACAATGTGCTCGATGTCGGAGCCGCCCCAGGGTCTTGGACCCTCTATACCCATAAGGAACTACTGAAGGGTAAAGGGCGAATCATTGCTGTTGACCTCAACCCCCTTAACCTCAATCCTGTCCCCCCAACAGTTACCGCCTTTGTAGGTGATGCCTTCAGCAAGGATATACGCTCTCTTCTGGTCGAAAACGGTCCCTATGATGCAATCATCAGTGATGTTGCCCCTATGACGATGGGAAACCGTGCGGTCGATACAGCCCGTAGTGAATACCTGACCGAGCAGGTGGTATTCCTTGCTAAAGAGCACCTGAAGGAACATGGTAATCTGGTGGTGAAGATTTTCCAGGGAGGGGGTGAGGTTGAGATCATCAAGGAGATGCGCACCTTCTTTACCAAAGTGAAGCCTTTTAAACCCAAGGCATGTAGGGATGATTCCTTTGAGATCTATCTGATAGGGTTGGATAAGAAAAGGACATAGATGCTAGGCATCTGCATCAAAGGGAGAAACGCACAATGAAAGTAGTTATCATAGATGGTCAGGGCGGAAGTCTGGGAAAAGCTCTGGTTGAAACAATCAGGAAAATACACCCTACTCTTGAGATTCTTGCCATAGGGACCAACAGCATGGCAGCAAGCGCTATGCTCCGTAGTGGGGCAAGCGCCATAGCAACAGGGGAGAACCCTGTAGTGGTAGCCGCCCGTGATGCCGATATCATCATCGGGCCTTTAGGCCTCATCGCAGCAGATTCCTTGCATGGGGAGATTACCCCTATCATGGCCTCTGCTGTATCCCAGAGCAAGGCCCATAAGATTCTCATACCCATCAGCAAATGCAACATCTCCATAGTGGGACAGCAGGAGCTTTCCTTAGCGGAGATGATAGACCTTGCGGTACAGGAACTGGGTTCATTGCTACGATAGACACTGTTTTTCATTTGTTGACACACGGGAGTCCACTCTGTAAGATAGTAGCAACACAACTCCATGAAGGGGTTACCTCGAAATAGTGATTGCCCTAGAAATTTGAGTATATACAGACAAAAAGCCATGAAGGCACAAAAGGAAATATCTCCTTTTCGCTTTTATGGTAATTTTTTTGTCTTTGGAGAAGTCGTGGAACCTTACAAACAACCGCTGAAAGATGGCATCACACTCTGTGTGTACAACAATGAGGAGCTCATATTCTCTGACAGGGGGAGATGGCTAACACCTCTCTTTGCCCTTGAGGCTTTCCTCCAAACCTATGAAGGGGACAGGAGCAACCTAGCAGCCCATGATACGGCAGCAGGAAAGGCTGCTGCCATCCTCATGGTGCGCTTGGGAATCAAGCGCGTCCATATCAATCTGATGAGCGATTTAGCCCTCACCTACTATGAAGCCAATGGAGTGGAAGCCTCCTATGAGAAGAAGATAGAGAAGCTTGCCTGCAAGACCGAAACTTTGCTGGAGGAGCTCACTGATGCTGATGAGATGTATCGCCTGCTGAGGATGCGGGCAAAACTGGTACGGGGTGTCTCTGTAGAGTTGCAGGATGCTTCTTTTGGCTATGATGGCGTCCTTCTATTTTCACATCTCAATGTCTCCCTTCCTGAAGGGGAGAGACTGCTCATCCAGGGCGACAATGGAAAAGGAAAGACCACTTTGCTGAAGATGCTGATGGGTAGACTCGAACCCACCAGCGGGAAAATCCTTATTGATGGTCTTCCCCCGTCCCAGATAAAGAACCGGACCATAGGGTATATCAAGCAGCAACAGACTGAGCAACAGTTCCCCGTATCGGTGAGGGAAGTGGTGAGCATGGCTACTGACAGCAAGCTCTCCAAGGAGCGGCAGAAGTGGGAAATCGACACAGCCTTGAGAAGAGTGGGAATCCAAGAACTGCAGGGACGAAACTTCTATACCCTCAGCGGTGGGGAAAGACAGAAAGTCGCTCTTGCCCGTTGTCTCTGCCAAAAAGCCCAGCTTTTGCTCTTGGACGAGCCGACCTCCTTTTTGGATGCAACAAGCAGACAAGCATTGATAGAGACCATCAAGGCACTGACACTTGATGAGATGCCCACCATCATCGTGGTTACCCACGACAAGCAGTTGGAACAGGACCTTGGTTGGCCTACACTCACCTTGGGGCAAGAAAGAGAAGGGAGAGAAAAGGTGGGGAAAAAATGAGTGACCTCCTCTTCATGCTCAGCCTTGCCCCTGTTGCCAAAGGCTTGGTGGCCATGACCATTGCGGGCCTCTGTTTCCCTGCTGCAGGGGTAATGGTCCTACGCCTTGACCTTGTACCGATGCGCTACATGCTCATGCATGGGGTGATCTTGGGAGGAGCACTCTCCCTTGCCTTCTCCCTTCCCCTCCTGCCTGTAAGCATCGCCCTGAACCTCCTGCTGGTCCTTGGCATGCTCAAGCTTACCAAGGACTCTTCTGCAGGCTTTGGGGTAAGCAGTGCAGCTGCCATGGTCTTTACCATGGCCCTCGCTTCCATTGTCATGCACGTCTTTGACGTTCCGGCAAAGGACACCCTCCAACTGCTATGGGGAAGCCCCTTTGCCCTACGGGTATCTGATGTTCTGGGACTGTTGGCCATTGCCTTAGCTCTCACCCTCTACGTGGTGTTCAACTTCAAGAGCATTAGTGCAATCTTCTTCGACCAGGAAATCGCACAATCACTGGGCATGCGGGTGCAGGCCCACCATACAGCTATGGTCATTGTCATAGCCCTCGTAATCGCACTGGCTATGAAACTGCTTGGTGCTCTTCTGATCGATGCCCTGCTCATTCTCCCAGTCCTCATAGCGGCTCGCCATGCCCAAAGCCTCAAACAGCTCTTTATCAGGGCTTGTCTTGTGGGTGTATTCGTATCGTTTTTTGGATTCATAGCGGCAGTCGCAACCGATCTTCCCCCCAGTGGGACCATCGCGCTGCTCTCTGCCTTCCTCTATCTCATAATTACAACCATTGTACAAAGGAAAAAATCATGAAGAAATTACTTGTTGCCATCTTGCTTCTTGTCCTCAGTGTCGCCCTCTTCGCAGAAGGCGCCCCTGAACAACTGTCCATGACCTCTGCCTCCATGGACGTCTCGGTCATTGCATCGACCTCCTGGACTGCTGCGTTTGCCGACCTCGGCGGTGCCGATAAGGTCCAGGTCATCGCACCAGCTTCACTCATACATCCACCAGAGTATGAGATTACCGTCAGTGATGTGGTAAAGATAGGCAAGGCTGACTACTTCATATATGCAGGATATGAGCGGATGATGAAAAGCATGGGCGATGCAATTGGAAAGACCGATACGAACCTGATCCAGGTAACCACTGACAACAGCATAGAGAACGTGAAGAAACAGGCATCCCTCATAGCCTCAGAGCTAAAGAGCGAGTACTCCAGCGAAGACAGGGTCCATGACTATGTCCAGACTGTAGAGAACGGAAAACTCGCAGTTACAAAAATTGGTCTGGACAAGCAGAAAGTCTACTGCCATGCAATGCAGGTCTACCTGGCAAAGGATCTCGGCCTACAGGTGATCGGCACCTTTGGGCCCGGTCCCCTAACGGCAACTCAGATAGCAGAGGTTGCAAAGGGAGGGTATGACATCATCATCGACAACGTGCACAACCCCATCGCATCTCCCTTGATGGAAGTGTCACCAAAGACCAAGCTGGTTGTCTGGAGAAACTTTCCGGAAACGGTAGAGAGGGCTAGCCTGAAGAAGATGGTGCAGGAGAATATTGATGCCCTGTTGAAGTAGGAAGAAAAGAGCAATAGAACAGTACCTAATATTTCATACAGGCCAAAACAGATCAGGCTACCTAGGGAGAGGCCTCTCCTTAGGTAGCCTGACTCAATTCTATTCTTACTTTCCTATATTCTTACTCTTCTAGCTTTCTTTTCTTCAGCTGTAATACGTACCGTATTTCCCTTTCAGGAATGCAACAGATCTCTTTGCTGCAGTCTCAGGATCGGGAAAGGGCAGGATCTCAACGGTCGTCCACCCGTTATAGCCAATGGTGGTCAGGGCAGTGAAGATCTCATCCCAAGGCATATGGCCATCACCAGGGGCGTGACGGTTTGAATCTGCGAAGTGTATGTAGCGCACAAACTCCTTGTTGCGGATCAGGCTCTCACCAATGTGGTCATCCTCGATATTCATATGGAACAGATCCGGCATCATGGTGAAGTTCTTCCTATTCACTTTCCTCAGCAAGACAGAACACTCATCAAGGTTGTTGATGAAGTCTATCTCGTAGCGGTTTACCGGTTCGAGAATCAGTTCGACACCCCGCTTTTGGGCATGGTCGGCTACAGAGTGAGCCATATCCAGGAAGAGATCTTCACAGAGCTTCGGATCCCGACCGTTGAGGGAACCACGGGTACGCCCGATGTTGACCAACCCCCCAAAATCAGATGCAAGGTCTATGAAATCACAGAAGGTATCATACAGCTCCTTGCGATTCTCCTTGTTCTCGTCGGTGAAGTATAGGTTTCTTGCTGCAAAGACCTGACCTGAGGAGACAGCACTCACTTCCAGGCTATTCTCTTTCAATAAGCTCCTCAGCACACCCTTGTCCACCTCATCAGGACGCTTGAGGGCAAGCTCCACACCGTCATACCCAAGTTCATGAGCCTTCCTAATCGAATCTTCAACACCACGAAACACAACAAAGGCATTGGGCATCGCTTCGGCACCGGCTATGGCTACTGATAATTTCATACGCTAATTCTCCAATGAATCTTCGGTATAGGGAATCACATAGGGCCCATCGCTGACATACACGATGGACAGGTCCTCTGCTCTCTTCTGGGTCTTTTCTTCAATGTAAGTAATGGCACCTTGCACCATCTTGGTAAAACAGTCAGGTCCCGGGTTATTCTGGTCTGCTTCGGGGAGGAATCTTTTTCCGTTGATACCGGGCAGGCCTGGCCACCAGAGCTCATCAAGGGAGGGACTGTAGAGAAGCATGTGGTCCTGGTCGATCCTATCAAAGACCTTTGCCCACATCTGAACCTGCCACTGCTCGGGCAAGAACGTCCAGTCGGGAGACCCAATGGTCTTCAAGAACCCCTTCGCACCCTGCAGCTTCAGCAGAGCCAACGTGGTGATGTAGTTGATGCCACCCACTACGTTCCCCTCATCAGTGGTATCTGCAATGATTACCAGGTAGCCATCCTTTTTCAAGACACCAAGGGATGCCACAGCGCACTTTGCACACTGGTAATGGTTCATACCAACAAAGCCCCCATGGGTGATGACGATGTCCGCTGCCTTGGGAGCGGGCACCTTCACTGTCTCTGAAATCTTAGCCACAGCAGCCAGATGAGCCTTATCAAGATCCCCGCTGAACACCCCGGTAACATGGAAGGTATGGTCGAGTGTCACGTTGACCAAAAAGTCCACGCCTACAACCTTAGCAATCTCAAGGCTCTCCTCATGGACAGGGTTGCCCTCAATGGAAAGATCCCTGGATGCGGGATCGGCCATAAGGGGAACGCCATGAAAGACAAAGGTGGATCCCTCCCCTATGAGACCTGGGCATACAGCCTTGCGACCCCCACTGGCCCCTGCCATAAAATGGCTCTCAACCAAACCAGTGGCGATCTTCAGGTCTGCCTCTACATATATCCTGTTTACCATGATGCGTGTCCCGCGGCTGCTATCCCCCAGGTAGACAAGGTTGCTCTCATCCTTGCAGTCATGGTTGACTATACGGACCCCACTCTTGAGCACACGCTCATCGACCATTTTTACTATCTCACCCTTGCTCATAGAGCGGTGTGTCCCTGTAGCAATGAGTATGGTTATGTTTTCTGTCGCATAGCCAACAGAAAACAGCGTCTCCAAGACAGGCAGAAGGATACCCTCCTCACCCTTATAGGGGACAGGTCTGGTGTTGTCGCTTATGATAATGGCAGCTTTTGCAAGAGGGTTCCTTTTCAGTTTCTCCTGGGCAATAGCCTTGAGGCTTTTGCTCGCGATAGGGGTTTCAAACGAATCCAGAATGGCTTTGCCAACGTTGTGGAGGGTCGCTGGTGCTTGCATGCGGATGCTGAATGTATGATCGGGCAGAATGAGATCATCATACTGACTGCCCAGAGGATTGGTAACTTTCATGATTATCTCCTTATAGCAAGGCACTGGGAATCCCCAGTGCCTTTACTATACGTACCTCCATCACATCTCCCTAATGAGGGAAAGCTCTCCATTGGAAGCCGCACGAAGCAAGGGTTCCATAAAGAGATCAACATCATCTGTTGTCATAGGAACAGGCATGTTCTTCAGCTTCATTGCAAGCTGAGGATCCTTTGCAGCAGAGAGTGCACGCTGGACATGCTTCTCACCAAAGCCAGGGATATCATTGAGCTTGGTCGGTGCCTTGATGCTCTTGCTGAAAGCTATCATTGCCTGGGCAACTGCTACAGCAAGATCCCTGTCCTTAAGGTCGGCAATTGCCTTGTCAGCAAAACCATGCTTAGCAAAGATGGAGCCGACCACCTTCAGCTGCTTCTGGATTGCCTTGGAGTAGAGCACTGCATAGTACGGGTTCATGATTCCACAGGCAGTGCCGTGTGACACAATGTCCACAAGGGAGAAACTGGTAAGGTGAGCACCACTTGTACCACCGATCATGATGGCATACCCACCAAGGTCAGTTGCAAGACCGATAGCCTCACGGG
>DMAO01000096.1 GCA_003446545.1 Sphaerochaeta sp. | reverse complement strand
GGAAATAGTCCATAAAATAGGCAGAGCACTGCTCGGGGATGCTCGGGACAGGAGACTGCTCAATTCCCATGAAGTTGATCCAGGAAGGAATTAACGGGGTGATCTCCCGTGCAAGGTCTGCTATGAAGGTAGTGCCAAACACGTCTACCATCCGGCCAAAGGCATATATCTTTTCGATGCCCATAAGAGTTGTTACGTTTGCAAGGATTGGAGCAAGGTATGAGATGATTTTCCTGTAGAAGCCAGAAGCTTCTCCGCCACGAATGAGCCTCAAGGCCTCTTCATACGGCAGGCCAAACTTTGCTTCAATGAAGTCTCTGGAAATAAAGGCAGAAAGGCAGTTCTTTCCACCACACCAGCAGGTAACATCCTCATCAGAGTTGGTCACCTTGAGGTGCCCAAGCTTGCCCGGCATATTATTGGCGCTTGTCTTCTGGATATGCCCGTCCAGGGCGATGGAACACCCTATTCCCGTATCAAGCTTCACTACCATGAAGTTATAGGGCTTGGTTTTGGTGAGATTCACATGATTGCAGATAAGGTTGGTTTCATTGAGCAGGAAAAAGGGTAGATTCAGGTATGCCAGCTCCTGTCCAAGATCTACATCCTTCAAGGCTAAGGCTTTGATATGGGTCAATTTCCTATTGTCCTCATCAATGATGCCCTCTGCACTCATTACAATGGCAAAAACCCTAGTATTGGCATACTTGAGAGCATGTTCAACACCTCCCTTGATGATGGTGATGACATCCAAGGCTTTGTCCAATGCGTATCTGTCGTACCGCAGCACTTCCCCGTCACAGGTATTCAAGTACACTCCAAGACTATTGTAGGTAAACTCCAGGGAGATGATCAGAAAGGCCTTGAAGTTCACCTGCAAGCCAATGGGCTTACGCCCATAGCCTGGGGCATCCTCAAGAGAAAACTCCAAGACGTAGCCAAAGTCACTCAACTCCTTGACCAGGTTCGATAGGGTCTGGTTGGAAAGCTTGNNTCCTTGGAAAGCTTGGTAAGGTTGGAGACCTTTTTCCTGTTGATCCCAGGATTGGCCATGACAACCTCAAGAATCTTGGTGTAATTCTTGATCTTCATCTTGTCCTGACTTGTCATCCTTACCATATTTCCCTACCTAGTTTGTTAGTTTCGTAGTACTAGGGCTGAAGGGACAGGCCGTTCAGCTTCAAGATCAGAGGGGTCATACCTATCTGATATTCGCATATGCCGGGCGCCTTCCCAGAGAATCTGGGCTGACCCTCCCCCATCAAGATTGAGAATATCAGCATAGCCCTGCAGGGCACAGAACTTTGCAAGCTCCAAAAGAGAGCACCCGGTACTGTCGCACTTGGGCTTGTAGCGTAGCTTCCCAGCACCCTCAGCCCAGATGAGGACCGCTTCCCCCTTTGCATTGGTTCCCACTGCAATGCGGGCGGCTCTCGCCGTCTCAAACGGCAAGGGGTAGACAGTAGAGGGAAAGGGAACCTTGTCCTTCTCCTTGTTATAGAAAGGACAGGTCAGGGATTCAATCATCGTATGGTCTTCCATCATGGAAGGTCCTACCTGTATCCCAAAGACATACGCTTCCAGTCCATGGTAGGTAACGTGTGTGTCACTGACTTCAAGAAGGCTTTCTACGCTGAGGACAAACCCTGCCATAGGGATGGTGGTACCACCACCAGTCTTTATGGCTATGACCTGGTTCTCTGTAATGATGATATCAGTTCCTGTATGTATGGGTGTACTTCGTTCTTCGGGCCTGAAATGAAATACAGCATTCTTGTTGTGGATGTATGCTATCCCGTCGATCTCCACTGCAAGGCTGGTCAGTGCAACCTGTTGTACAGTTGTCCTTCCTTGTTGGTCAACAAGGAGCACAGGGCGATGGTTGAGAGGAGGCATCATAAGTACTCCATCCTTCAAAGCCAGCCCATAGGGGGTGCCCAGCTGGCAATACGGGGAGTCCAGATCGGTCGGATCCATCAGGAAGAAGTGGGAATTGACCATGCATGGCACTTTCTCCTGCTGGGAGAGAAAGCCCATCTTCGCATTGATTGGAATGAACCACACGTCAGGGCGCTCCCCTTTCACTGTCACGATCAGATGATTCTTTTCAAGCTGCGCGATGATCATAGAGGCTTTTTCATCGTCAACGATAAAGGAACCTTCCCACCGTATCTTACCCTTCTTCACCTGGTCGTTGAGGTAGATGGAAGAGGCTACGTTTTTCACGAAGCTTCTTCCATCACTGTGTTCGGCAGGACAATCAATATCCATCTCCTCGGGGACATGGAAAAATGCGATGAGACCGTAGAGTGCCGGGTTCTTAGGCAGTATGTTGGTAGTGTACAACCTTGCTATCTCGGTGATGGCCTTCTTGTCAAACTCAGGAAACAGAAAGTCAACCTTGTCCCAGTCGAACCCTTCGACTATCTGATACCTCTGTATCTCACCACTGTCACTCTGCATTGTCTCAATTCTACTTCGCATATTATCCCTTGATACCTGAACTCATTGTATTTTCAATGATGAATCTCTGGCAGAAGGCAAATACCATAAGCAGGGGTAGCACAGAAAGCACACTGCCTGCCAACAGCAAGTTCCATTTTACGTCATATTGGTTTTGGAACTGTGATAGTGCCACTGTTACCGTATACAGATTCCGATCTGAAAGGTAGAGCATCGGTCGCAAGAGATCATTCCAGTTGTTCATGAAGGCAATGATGAACAGTGTGGCGACGGGACCACTTGCCTGGGGCAGGTAGATTCGTCTGAACATCTGGAAGGCATTGACCCCGTCGATGATCCCTGCGTCAAACAGGGCGGAAGGCACCTGGCTGAAGAACTCCTTGAGCATGAAGGTGCCGAAGGCCCCCGCCAGGAAGGAGGGGACTATGAGTGGCAGGTAGGTATCCAGCCAGTTCAACTTCAGAAAGAGGAAATACTCTGGAATGATAGTCACCTGCACGGGGATCATGAGGGTGACCAACAGCACGCTGAATATCATGCCCCTACCTCTGAACTTCATCTTCGCCAGGGAGAACCCTGCAAGGGAGCATACGAAAATCTGGCCGAAAGCCGCCAGTGTATACACCCATAGGCTGTTGAAGGTGTATCTGCCAAAGTTATAACGGGTGAAGACATTCCTGTAGTTATCAAACGCCTGGTCGGTAAACAACAGGTCAGGGATGAATTTGGGAGGGACGGAGAAGATGTTCTTGTCCGACATGAACGAGTTGGACACCATCCACAGGAAAGGGAATACGTAGATGATGGTGACAAGGCTGACAAGCAGCAACCTATAGGCCTGAGCATGCGTTTTTTTCATTGTTCGGCCTCCCTAATCCAATGGTTGGGCGTAATGCTTTCGTATGCTCAGGTTCATGATGGTCAGAAGCCCTACAAAGACCAGCAGGATATACGCAATTGCTGAGGCGAATCCTACCCGGTAGTACACGAAGGCATTGAGATAGACATCATAGACAAGGGTATTGCTGGAATTACCCGGGCCTCCCTTGGTCATTGCATAGATCAATTCAAAGTTCTTGAAAGAATCAATGATGGCAATGGTAAGGACAAAGAAGACTGTAGGCATCAGCATAGGCAGCGTTATCCTGAAGAAGCTCTGAAGGGGGCTTGCCCCGTCAACCTTTGCTGATTCCAACGTTTCCCCTGGAATATTCTTAAGGCCAGCAAGGAAGAGGATCATGTAGTACCCTGACATCTTCCAGACCTGCACGAAAGCTACGGTGTTCAAAGAGAGCCTCATGTCCCCCAACCAGTAAGGAGGTTCGATGCCAAAGGCTGCTATCACGTTGTTGATCAGACCGTAGGTAGGGCCAAGCATCCAGTTCCATACGATACCGACAGCAACAGCTGATGTTACGACCGGAAGGTAGATGGCAGCACGGAAAAAACTGATTCCCTTGAACTGGACGTTGATAAGCGTTGCAAGGGCAAGCCCAAGCACAATGGAGCCGATGACATATATGAAGGAGAACTGGAAGGTGTTCAGGATAATGGTGATAAATTCTTCACTCTGAAACAGTTCCCTATAGTTTCCAAACTTCAGATAGACAGGAGATCCCAACAGGTTCCAATCGGTGAAACTAAGGTAAAATGAGGAGATGATCGGGATCAGGCGAAAAACCAACAGTCCGATCACTGTGGGGAATATGAATAGCCATGGTGTCAATTTCCCATGCCATTTGTAGGATACATCAGCCATAGTTCATTCCTTTTCAAGTCTGGCGCCCATGCTCTGGGCAAGGGCGCCAAAAAAGCAGTAGCCCTTACTTGTAGAAGCGAGCAAGAACAGCGTTGATATTATTTGTTCCCTTACTGAAGGCATCATCAAAGCTAGCATGCCCATTCAGAATGGCGTCGATGGTACCGTTGAGCCCAAGGGTCTCGGACCCACCGTATCCTCTCCATTCACTCCAACCCATGGTAAAGGAGTTCTTCATCGGTCCTGCGGCTTGTTTGATAAGGAGGTTCATGTCCGTCCCCGGTTGTTTGTTGGGATCGGCGAACAGGGGGTCTTGTGCGAGCTTCTTTGCAGAGGGAATCTTTCCTGCCATGTACACATCAAGGTCGAGTCCTTCACCTGCTACATACCGGGCGAATTTCCAAGCCATTTCAGGATTTTTTGTATTGGGAGCTATGGCGTAGCTGTCGGGCCAACCATTGGACATGTCTCTCGAACCATTGGGACCGACAGGAACTTCGACCATTCCCCATCTCATGTCATCGCCGAGGTTCTTCCTGAAGATATCGACGAACCAAGAACCATCAACCCACATTGCAGCAACGCCTTGAGGGAAGACATCCTGCTGTTGGAAGGAG
>DMAO01000313.1 GCA_003446545.1 Sphaerochaeta sp. | reverse complement strand
TACGTGGTTCCATCTGTCATATTGTTTGATTGCGTACAGCTACAGAAGCGGATATGAGGAATGTGCGAAACCAAGCCACCTTGCATTGCATGTGAAAAGCTACTTATCAGATGCCTTGTCTTTAAGGTGCATCCAGGGACAGAGATGCTTTTCCAATAGAGAGAAAAGAGCGAAGAACGCCGTGGCCAGAAGGCTCAGGCATACCATTGCTGCATACATATCCAGATAGTCCATCCTTGCCCAGCTGTCCATAATATACCAGCCCAACCCAGTGGTTGTTGCAAAGGTTTCGGCAAGAAACAATACAGCTGTAGCTGTCCCTGTAGAAACCCTCAAGGCAGTAAAAAGGGAAGGGAGCACTGCAGGAAGCACAACATGCACCAGGATGGCAAAACGAGAAGCACCAAGGCTACGCACAGAATCAATATAATGCTCATCCACCGCTTGCGCGGCATCCCTGATAACAAAATAGATCTGGAAAAACACAACCAAGCCAATGAAAAATACCTTGGAAAGATTTCCAAGTCCCAAAAACAACATAATTACCGGCAACAACGCCACCTTGGGAATAGGATAGAGGATATAGGCAAAGGGTGTGAGCATGTTGTCCGTCTTCCTACTCCTGCCTGCACTAAGCCCCAACCAAGTTGCCAGAACAGTCGCAGTTATGAGCGCAACGAATATTCGATATGCAGATATGAGCAGATGTCTGATCAGGGAACTTTGTAAGAGGGCCAGGGCTGTATGGGAAACTACTGCATGGGGATAGGGAAGAAAAGGCTTGCCTGCAAGAAAAGCCAGAGCATACCACATTGCAACAAGCAATATTCCAGCTTTTTTCATCGGGCAACTCCCCTTTCAAGCAATTTTCGAAGCTGGACACAGGTAGCAAAATATTCAGGACTTTTTCGGTAGCCGTCAAATTTTTGGTGAGTATTTTCAATTGTTGGCAAGAATACGGTAGGTCCTTGCCCATCTCGTTTCATCACATGGATGGAATCACTTAAGTACACAGCTTCTTCTATGCTGTGGGTTACCATGATGCACGTCATCCCATGCCGTCTCTGGGTTGTAAGCAATAGCTCTTGCATATTTTCCCTGTTCATTGCATCAAGGGACGAGAAAGGTTCATCCATCAGTAACAGGTCCGGTTCGGTAACCACTGCTCGAGCGATGGCACAACGTTGCTTCTCCCCTCCCGAAAGCTGTGAGGGGAAAGAACGGGATAGAGAGGATATCTCGATTTCTTGCATTATCCGCGTGACCTTTTCTGCAATCACCTCCTTAGGCTCCTTCTTCAAATGGAGACCTAAGGCGATATTGTCATATACCCGTTTCCAGGGCAGTAATCCAAAATCCTGGAGAATAATTGCCCTGTTGCTTTGTCGCAACCCCAAATCGTTGCCATCAAAAGATAGTGACCCCACCGAAGGTTGCAGCAACCCCGAAAGAAGATAGAGCAAAGTGGTCTTTCCACAACCGGAATGACCTATTATCGCATGAACCTGCTTCTTTTCGAAGGTATGGCTACAAGAGGAGAATATTGTGACAGGCCTATTCCCTTGAGTATAGGAATACGATACCTCCCTGACCTCTATCATTTATAATGCCTGTACCACAAACGATTCGACTAAGGCCTCATAGGTGGGAACTGAATCAAGAAGTTTTCTCTTGTTCATCCAATCGGCAACCCTCTGTATCTGGGCCTTTGAAGGAATCTGGGGTTTGGTATAGGTCACAAACGAAAATGTCGGTCCGAGAGGTTGAGGGAATCCAGCCTGGTCGACCAAAAACGCTCGATAATCGTCTGGATTGGCATTGATAAGCTGTCCAGCCTCCCAGTAGGCCTTAAACACCTTGATCAAATCACTTCGGTTCCTCTGGATAAAGGCAGAGTCAAAGATCATTACCCCAGGGGCATCAGATAAGGAGGTGCTGTCGCCCAGGGGCTTTGCTCCTTTTGAAATTACCAGGGAATACAAGGGTTCAGGAAGACAAGCTGCAGGGATCTGACCATTGAGCAGAAGTTCCATCCTCACTGGGATCTTAGGTATGGCAATCAGCTTTACAGCCTCTTCGCCTACCCCCGCCGTAGTGGCAAGGGAGTCTGCCAAATATTCGATAATAGTATTGCTACTGACCCCTATGGCCTGGTTTGCCAGCTGTTCAAGTCTGGTAATGTCACTTTGAGGGGCGGCAGCAAGACCATAGCGTCCATTGGTTGTCGAAAGTATGGAAATGTCAAAACCGGCTTGCTCAAGGAAAAGTGCCCCGAGCGTATCACCCACCATTCCATCTATCTTTCCTGCTTGGAACGCGGCATCACGTTCGACAGGGCTCTGGAACTTGACCAGTTCGACCTTCACTCCCTGTTTTTCAAACAGGTCCTGATGGTCGGCGAGCATAAAGGGAAGGGAATCGACATCCGGGAGAATTCCAATCTGTATGCTTTTCCTTTCTGAATTTGGCTGGGCAAACACGGTGCAAGCAAATACCAGCAATAGAGCCAAGAACAACACACACTTCTTTTTTTTCATCATCACTCCCATCGTTTGGTTTTTGTATCGGCAAGCCGAAGGGAATCAAGAACCCTGTCGACTGTAGAGTCCACAATGTCATCCACGGTTTTGGGATGGCAATAAAAAGTAGGGACAGGAGGGAGTATCGTCGCCCCCGCATTACTCAAGGTCAACATGTTCTGCAAATGAATGGAACTCAGGGGAGTTTCCCTTGCAACCAGGATAAGCGGCCTCCTTTCCTTCAGTGTCACACCTGCACAGCGTTCGATCAGGTTTGCAGAAAGCCCACAGGCAATGGAACCAAGGCTACCCATAGTACAGGGGATGACAACCATGGCATCTATCGGGTAAGAACCACTTGCAAGGGGAGAATACAGGTCGGTATGCTCATGCAGTCGGAGATTATCGCTCGGAAGGGCAGAAAGCCATTCACTCACTGTCTTGCCAGTTTCCTCAACCATAACGCGTTCACCCCAGGGAGAAACAACAAGGTGCACAAAAACCTCTTCCCTCTGACAAAGCCTCTGCAAGAGGTGTAAGGCATATACGGAACCCGTTGCTCCGGTAACAGCTACAATGATTCTTTTCATGGCAAGTATACCTCCAAGGCTACGAATACAAAGAACAATACACTTACAATCTCGTTGATGTGGTAGGCCGCCGTAGTGACATGGTCCAACTTCCCTGGGGCGACCAAAGCATTTTCAACAAACAACAAGCTTCCCACGGCGAGGCATCCAACATAATACAAATATCCTACCTGGTAGAAAGAGCCCCAGACAACCAAGAGAAGGAAAGAGCCCAAATGAGAAAAAGAGGCTATGACCAAGGCTTTCCTTACCCCAAACCTTGCAGGAATCGAATACAATCCCTGTTCGCGGTCAAATTCAATATCTTGGGTGGCATAGATAATGTCAAACCCTGCAACCCAGGTGGTAACTGCAGCAAAGACGATAAAATAGCTGAGTTTGAACGCTCCGTTCAAGGCCAACAACGTTCCCATAGGGGCGATGGCAACCGTGGCACCTAGGAAATAATGGCAAAGCCAGGTAAAACGCTTGGTGTAGGAATAGGCAAATACCATACCAAGGGCCAAGGGAAGCAAAGCCACACACAACCAATTGAGCATACACGTTGAGACGATCAGAAGCAGTATACAGCAGATGGCAAAGATCCATAGGTCGATCCGATGTAGTCGGCCTGAGGGAAGATGACGTCCTTCGGTCCTTGGATTCAAGGCATCAAGGGAATGGTCAACCAACCGGTTAAGTGCATTGGCTCCGTTGCGTGCCCCAAGGATAGCGAGGAAAATCCACAATAATTTCTGCATGGGGATAATCCCTTCAGTCTCCAGCAAAAGGGCCGCCCCAGCAAAGGGAAGGGAAAACAACGTATGTTGGATCATGACTGCCTGGGCAAGCTTCAGAGGTTTTTTAATGGCTTTTTCCAATTCCTATACCTCAATTCCCAGTTCATCCCAGATCTCATCAATATGGCGGACAACCTCGCTAGTCATGACAATATCATCAGGCCAAGGTCGGGTATGCCCGTCAAGAGGAGTCTTTTTGGTCGCATCGATGCCCAACCGTGTCCCTTGCAGGGGGAGAGGCGAAGCATGGTCCAAGGCATCAAGGGGGCCTTCGGAGAATACGATATCACGCTTTCCATCAATATTATTGAAAACTTTCCACATCACTGTAGGTATATCATGCACATCAACAGTATCGTCGACGACGATGATCATCTTGGCATACATCATCTGCCCAAGCCCCCAAAGGGCATACATGACTTTCTTGACCTGCGCAGGGTATCGTTTTTTGATCGAAACAATCACACAGTTGTGGAATACTCCTGAGAGAGGCAACTCCATGTCTACGATCTCAGGGATTATCAACTGGAGAAGAGGGAGGAACAGGCGTTCGGTAGCCTTTGCCATATAACAATCCTCCATCGGAGGTTTGCCAACCACCGTTGCAGGATATA
Organism: Sphaerochaeta sp.; assembly: GCA_003446545.1. Taxonomy (GTDB): domain Bacteria; phylum Spirochaetota; class Spirochaetia; order Sphaerochaetales; family Sphaerochaetaceae; genus Sphaerochaeta. The sequence goes on along the minus strand of DMAO01000313.1, from coordinate 4,054 downwards.
CAGGCTTTTTCTTACGGGTAATGCATTGTACATGGAAGGTCGGGTACTCCCCTTGCAAGGAGTAATATCCTGTATGATCACCAAAGGGGCCCTCGGTATGGAGTTTTTCCTGAGGATCCACATACCCTTCAAGTACAAACTCTGCGTCGGAAGGAACCTGAAGAGGGATAGTCACACAATTGACCATATCCACCGGCTTGCCCCGTAAAAACCCTGCAAAGAGAATCTCATAGATCCCCTCGGGGAGCGGAGCAGTTGCGGCATAGGTAATGGCGGGGTCGCACCCAAGGGCAACCGCAACGGGCATCATTTCATTTCTCTCTTTATATTTCTGGTAGAAATGTGAACCATCCTTATGGATATGCCAATGCATCCCCGTCGTGTTCTTATCAAATACCTGCATCCGGTACATTCCCAGGTTGGAAACCCCTGACTCAGGGTCGCGGGTAAAGACTAAGGGCAACGTAAGAAAGGGGCCTCCATCCTGAGGCCAACAGGTCAACACAGGAAGTTTTGCAAGGTCAGGATCGTGGTCAATCACCTCCTGGCAGGCCGCCTTTCTCACTTTTCTGGGGAAAAAAGAGCGGAACACAGAGAGCTTGGGGATAATGGAGGGAATATCAATGCTCTTCGCCTGGCTGAAGCCCCATTTGATCAAGTCAGAAATTTCTTTCTGCTTCTCTTCAAGGTCCTGCACCCCCAAGGCCATGGCCATACGCTTGTATGAGCCCATGGCATTCATCAGCACAGGATACTCTGAACCCTTAACCTGTTCGAACAGCAAGGCTTTCCCCCCTGCCTTACTGACACGGTCAGTAATTTCCGTTATTTCCAGATAGGGGTCGACTTCCCGTGTGATTCTACACAGTTCCCCTTCCGCTTCCAATTTCTGGATAAAGTCCTGAAGATCTTTGTATGCCATAGCTAATAAGTATCACATTTCAAAAATAATGTCTTGAGTGCAGGGCTTGCAAATGCTCCTGGAGGTCTCAACGAACGCGTTGACTATCTCATTTCACTTACTAGCCACCGTACACACTACCCAGCCTCAGAATCCTTTTTTGTCTCACTAATCACCGGGATAGAATCTCTTCCAACCTTTCTGATTTGATATAGCGTGCCTCATAGGCAATGCCATACCGATCGAGTTGTCTTGTGAACGAACGCATATGGTTCTCAGACCCTCTCAACAGGTTCGTATAGACAGCTATCGAAGCAGGGTCATCTGTCTCAGAGAGATAGTTCTCCAAATCATAGATATCAAGGTCCTCTATGATCGCCCCTACAATAAGGGCATCCTGAATCGACTTTGAGCCCAGCTCAACCAATGATGCATAGAGCTCTGCAAGCTCCGGATTCTTGAACTCGCCAGGTTGTGAACCTGTGACCGGGTCAACCAACCCCTGGGCCTCGATCAGAGCGGCAACTCTGTCCATGTGCGTCTGCTCTGCCTGTGCAATGTTGGAGAAGGTCCTGATACCCCACTTCTCATACAAGGCCAGATAGACATCACGGGCGAGTTTCTCCTCCTCCCTCATGTACAGGATCCCTTCCGAATCGGAAGAGGTCCCAGATACCGGGGACACTGTAACAGGGAGGTTCTGCACTTCGCTGACCGGTTGTGCTGTCAAGGCACTTATGCCCATTACCGCCGTTAGTACTAAGAAAGTATGAATTTTTCTCATGGTATACTCCTTTGATATGGCCAGCCTGAGGCTGGCCATGGATGCATTTCTATAGGGTTATCTCGACCATCTCATGCCACCACCCTGGGAGGCATTACTGCGAAGACCACCACCCTGGCGGCTTCCCGGTACAGGAGCTTCTCCGGTGACCAGGCAAAGCCCGTCATCGTCTACACCCGCCCCATACATGCCGAACCCACGGTCCGCATAGCCCAGACGGGTGCCTGCGACCACCTCTTCGCCGGTTACCAGACAGACCTGTGAGTCGGTGATCGCCCTCCCCTGGCCCAGGTACCGGGTGTCCGAGGCATCGGATGCCCAGCGATTTCCATAGGAAGCTGCCGAGACCGAAGCCACGGCCACCACTATCAGAACCATTGCAATCAAAAACTTCTTGTTCCTCATGTTCATGTTGTCCACCTTTGAGCCGATCGGCTCTTGTTTCTTTGTTCTGGCTTAACAATACTTCTTGTCGGTGGAAGAGCTCTGAACATACGATAAAGATTGGGTAAAGCCCCAAGTAATTCAGTTTTTCTTTTACTTTTTATTTGCAGGGAAGTATATCCGAACAATACGCGTACCGTCGAAATCTTTGTCCCTCTCTGGCTCTCCCCAGCATGACAAGCATCCATTGGCCGTTGGCGCACATTGGAAGGCACACCCCCAGTAATGGAGGTGTGCCGATATATGCTCATGATCTGTGACCTATTCGGTCACTTCACTCTTTTTCTGTTTCTTCGGTTTCTTCACACTCAAGGAGTGTGTGATCCGGTCAATGATAACGGCGAGGAATACAATGGAGATTCCGGCTTCAAAGCCTCGTCCCACTTCGATTCTCCCAATTGCGAGAAGGACTTCCATCCCCAAGCCTTTGGCTCCAATCATCGATCCGATAACCACCATTGCAAGAGCCATCATTGTAGTCTGGTTTATCCCAACCATAATGGAAGGTTTTGCAAGGGGAAGTTGCACATCAAACAATATCTGTTTCTTCGTTGCACCAAATGCCTTCGCTGCCTCCACAGCCTCAACATCTACGGTTCTGATTCCAACATTTGTGAGCCGTATCACGGGTGGGACAGCATAGATTATGGTTGCAAACATTGCAGGAACCTTTCCCATGCCAAAGAACATCAGGGCAGGAATAAGATAGACGAACGAAGGCATTGTCTGCATCGCATCTAATATAGGTTTGAAGATATTCTCAGCCCGATCGCTTCTTGCCATGACAATCCCCAAAGGGAGCCCCACAAGAAGCGCAAAAAGTACTGAAGCAATTACCAGTGCAAGGGTTTGCATTGACAAGTCCCAGTACCCGAACAGACCGATTACCAACAAGAAACCCATGAAGAGTATTCCCGTTTTCAGGTTTCCTACCAACTTCCATCCAGCAAATCCTACAAGAAGGATGATGACAAACCAGGGGACAAAGAGGAACAGACCCTCAAATGCAAGTACGACTTTCAGGATAATAAACCCAATGAAGTCAAACAATCCAGCCCAGTTCATCAATAGCCAATCCATTGCATTGTCGACACCTTGTGCCAACGGTATAGTAAATAATTCTGGAAATTTACTCATTGGTACCTCCATTCGAGGATATTGAATCAAATATGGCATCGCTCGATATTCGTCCCAGGAGCCTATCGTTCTCATCCACTACAGGAATCGGGTAAGGATTCTGTGTAGCTATGCCAAAGAGGCCCTCAATGAGTACATCGGGGTGGACTGATTCAACCTGTTCAATAGATGTGGAGGGAATTGTCTTATGTTCCTCTCCGCTATCCACCAGTCTTTGCAGTTCNNTTTGCTGTGACAACCCCTAGGAACTTCCGTTTTTCATTTACAACATATCCCATGCGTTTCTTCTCGCCTCGCATGAGTATAAGAGCAGTCTTAGGCCCTTCCCATGCATAGGTAATGACTGGGATAGCACTCATGATGCTGCTAGCTGTAAGCACTTTTGCAGGCGATGCATCTTGCACAAATTCCTGTACATATTCATCTGCAGGGTGTGTGATGATATCCTCTGGGGTACCGACCTGCACAACTTCACCATTGCGCAAGATTGCAATTCGGTCGCCTAACTTGAGAGCCTCATGCAAATCATGGGTGACAAAGATGATTGTCTTTTGTAGCTTTGATTGCAGTTCAACCAACTCATCCTGCATTTGACGCCTGATGAGAGGATCAAGGCCACTGAAGGGTTCGTCCATGAGAAGAATCTCAGGATCATTAGCTAATGCCCGGGCAAGCCCTACACGCTGTTGCATTCCTCCAGACAGACTTGTCGGGAAGTAGTCTTCCCAGCCCTTGAGCCCTACTGTATCCAGTACTTCAAGAGCTTTCCTGTTCCTTTCTTCTTTGTC
>DMAO01000005.1 GCA_003446545.1 Sphaerochaeta sp. | reverse complement strand
GGGGAGAGACCTTAAGTAGGATACCTAACGAAGTGCTTGGGGAACTCTCCTTATTTGTACCTCCCTATGAGAAGGCAATCCTTGCAAGAGGTGGCTCTTCAGACAGGTTTCTCCTGCGCCCTTGGAGGGAGGCAAACCCCTACCTTGTCGATGAGCTGGACCTTGGGTTTTCCGATATGGAAAGTTATGGGGTAGCCTTGGCTGCAAAGATGCAGGACATCCCCTGCACAGTATGCCGGGTGATAAGTGACGATACCAAGGGACATAGGCCCAAGAGCTACAAGAAGTTTTGCATGAAGGCAAACCAGATGTTTGTTGAGGTTCTTTACTCGTTGCTTGAACTTCCCAGTGAGAAATCACCCACCAACTTATAGACATTCCCATCTTTTTCCAGGGTAATCTCCCTTGCAGGAAAATACTGTGGTAGGAGCTCATTGATGATAGCAACCGTAGCATCTTCCACGGCTCTCTCATCCTCTTTCTTCACCTTGGAGAGAGTTCTCATCTCAACCGAGACAATATAGCCCCTGCCATGATCACTACCATAGCCAAGGGTGAACTGCGTTCCTGTAGAGAACAGTCCGTCATAGGCGACGCTTGCAGCCTTGCCCCGAGCAGGCCTGTTGGGATGGCGCGGGTAGGCACTACCGAACCTCTCCTCCAGACGATGATCAAGTTCATCACACATTTTACGCATAATACCCTCAAGGGCAATTTGTTTCGGGTGGGTGCTCATAGCAAAATGCCCGTATGGTCTTCAGGATCTTCCTCCATGTGATAGCGTTGAAGAAAAGAGTAGTAAGATGATAGCTCAGAGCGTGTGGCCGTGTCATCATCTTCTGTGAGTAGGGGTACCTCCTGTTTTTGTAAAGTAGGTAAAGGCTCCACCTCCTTTGGCCCGAGTCTGAGCTGGTCGAAGTTGTTGCGCCTCTGAAGCTTTTCAACATACTCGCCGATTCCCTTGTCATTGTCACGATAGATCTGCAAGGCTCTCTCTCTCATCATGGCTAGAGCGGCAGAGCTTGTGGAATCGAGACGGACCTGTTCGCCGAGGGACCCATGGATACGGGTGTACTCAATGTCTGGAATGTCTGGCGCTATTGCATCAACAGCTTGTAGCTGGGAGCCTGCATATATTTTCTGGATAGGTGTTCCCTTTGCAGGGTCTATCCATCCGATGACTCCAGAACCTGCACCACTGATGGTGAAGCCGAAGTCACTGCTTGCGGTGGAAATGGAGAGAATATGGAACTTCTTTGCATGAGGGTAGAGTTTTTTGGCTTCACTGTAGGCAAAGAGAGCCGGGTTGTTGGCTATCATGCCCCCATCAATGAGCGTCTGCATGGTCTCTTCTTGGCGGTCATAGAGGTATGCCGGCTTAAAGTAGGTGGGGGCTGCGCTGGTTGCCCTTCCTGCTTCCCAGAAAAGGAAATCATGGCTATCCCTGCTGGAGAGCGGGAATGGCCTACCCTTAGCCACATCATAGGTCATCAGCATAAGGGGGACCACCGCATCTCTCAGAGGAAGGTTCCCAAAGGTCTGCTTCAGATATTTTTCTAGGGGTTGGCTGTCATATTTGTCGGTAAAGATCTGGGAAAAGAGTCTGCCCTGGTTTTTGGGGAAGATTTCCTTGCCATGGTGAAGATAGAGCTTCTCTAGAGCACTTGTCTCAACACCAAAAGGGAGGGTCCCTTTCAACTCCTCATGTGTCTTTCTTCCAAATAGCTTGTCGGTTAGGCTCGTCTCTCCATGCTCATAAATATAGCTGATGAACCTGGTATCAATGGGGAGGTTAGTCCTTTCCACAGGTGCTGTGAGGGCAAGGGCAAGCAGCCCTCCTGTGGAGGTGCCTGCGATCAAGTCAAAATGGGAGTATAAAGGGCGACGGTCACCCAGCTCTTCAAGCTGTGTGGCTAGTGTATTGAGGATGACTGCTGGAATTACTCCACGCATACCTCCTCCATCTATAGAGAGGATGAACCGTTCTTCTGGTGCTTCATCGGGTATGTTCTTCCTGAAAAGGTCACGTATTGCCATACTACAAGAGTGATATATTTACCGGATACGGTCAAGTCTCCGTAAAACAAAACAAGAGGTATAGCAATTCTGGGGAAAGATCATAGGCAAGTATGAAATTATACCTAATACGGTATAGTAATATACTTGTCCATAAGATTCCTTTAATCCATTGTACAGCTCTAGTACCATTGTGCCCTGATTCGGTAGAATGATTACCATGCAAAGTAATAACGTCCTACAAGCCTATGAACAGTGCATACTCTGTCCAAACCACTGCAACGTCAATCGCCTGAGAGGAGAGGTAGGCCTCTGTGGGGAGACAGATAGGGTACGGGTAGCCTGGTCCGGTCTGCATCGTGGGGAAGAGCCACCTGTAACAGGGGAGAATGGATCGGGGATGATCTTTTTCAGTGGTTGTCCCTTGCACTGTGCATTCTGCCAGAACCATCAGATCTCAGGGATTCAGAGAGACGGAGAAGAGCCTGTGGGTATTTTTATCTCCATTGAAGAACTTTCAACACTTATGATCCAGCTGCAAAAAATAGGCGCAACAAACATAAACCTGGTGACAGGAACACATTTCATACCCTCCATCATCATAGCCCTTGAGCTTGCAAAAACTCAAGGGCTGACAATTCCCATAGTCTGGAACAGTTCTGGCTTTGAGTCACGTGAGGGGCTCATCCTACTCGATCCCTTTGTCGATCTGTACCTTATAGATGTGAAGAGCCTGGACCGGGGAGTAAGCGCTACCTTCTGTGGGTTAGCCTGTTATGCTGACCATATACGTTCTGTTATGGATTTCCTGAAAGAAAGACACCCTTGGGTCATTGAAAAAGACGATGGAAGCCTGCAGGGGTTGTTGGTAAGGCACCTTCTCTTTCCAGGTACCATCGGTGCAACGAAAGAATTCCTACGGTACTTTGCCAAAGAACTGAAGGACTGTGCCTATCTTTCATTGATGGTACAGTTTGTCCCTCCTCTCAGTGATGTAACATTCCCTGAGGTTACGGAGGAGGAGTATGACGACCTGCTTACCTTATTGGACGAGCTAGGAATTGAGGATGGGTTTGTGCAGGAACTGGGTGAGAATATCTCCTGGATCCCTGACTTCACCCAGGATGTGCCTTTTCCTGAAGGGTTTGCTGATGTGCTGCCATACTTCTTGGAATTAAAGTATAGGAATAGGTAAGAGCCTTAGTCGTAACCCAATAGAACCTGATGACTCTACCTCCCTTCTAAAGAAGAAAAATAGTGTCTCCCCATCTGGAATATTGTGCACGTACCGGTCTATATCCTCTGCTTCCTATATATTGAAAGTGATACTATCATAATGGTATTTCATGCCTGCGATAGGTTGTTAATGACCACTATCAATGCCA
>DMAO01000151.1 GCA_003446545.1 Sphaerochaeta sp. | reverse complement strand
ATTTGTTGAAGTCAATCGGTTCAAAGGTACCGTATCGGGCTGGGGATATCCCTGTTTCAAATCCCCAACTGGGCAGGTCAATTTTTTCAAACAAGCTCAATTGGGTTGCTAGCTCCGTTTCATTTTTCCCCGGTGCCAGGGTGTTCTTCAACAATACTTCTGGTTTGGGCATATTCCCAATTTGGACATTGGCCTTTCCTCCTGTATGGAGGATTGATCTTACAGAGAAGCCAAAATCAGTAGCATCTCTTACACTGAAGGTTCCAGAATCCAAAGTCTTTTCAGTTGTAAGATCTATGACTAGGTATGTGACTTCGCACTCACCTGAGGCTTCCATGTAGAGTTTTTCAATCTTCCAGTCGGGTGCTGCAGTAACAGAGCCATTGATTGGGCGGGTTTCTTTTTTCATTCCAACTTGCCACGTAGTGCTTGGCTGGAAATGCACCATGATATCTGCACCATGTCCTCGGGCAAAATCCTTTGCATTATGGTCATCTCCTATCGGCGGTGCATAGCGGTTAGGGGGTTGTACTACCTCGACAAACTCCATATCTGCAAGTTTTCTCTCTACCATCGGTATCATCTCTATACCATTTAAAGAGAAGTTTGAATCAGGTCCTGTCAAGACAAAGACCTTGACCGTTGCCTGTTTTGTTGCTTCTCCTATGATATAGTCTATTGCAGTGTACTCAGGGGAGAGTTCCTTAACTTTCCTATATTGGAGTACAGCTTTGCGTGCGTTCTCTCTTCCGCCTAATGCCAGGGTGGCAGACGCTTCTTTGTAATGCATTTCTGCAAGTCGTTGTTGTGTCTGCATAGCTCTTTCATGGATCAAATCATATGTAGGGTTAAGGTTACTTCTTTCTGTAGCAGCAATAATTCTGTGTATTTCAAGCAGTTTATTGTACAGGGGGATAGCTTTGGTCAATTCACTGGAAGTCGTGGCTTTCTCAATGGTAGCAATCTGTGCATTCCACTCAGCATTTGCCCGTTGCCATGCCTCCTTGAGCACTCGCTCAGCTTCTGCCACATCCTTACCTTTTTCAATTGATTCCAAGGATTTTACTATTGCGGTGGTGTAATCTCCTTGCTCTAAGGCCATTCCAGCTTGTTTGAAAGTTGATGCACAAGAACTCAGCAGTACGAGTGCCAATGTAAAGCAAATACTTGATTTAGCGATTGTTATCCTCATCTTTACTCCTTTGGTCTGTAATCAAAAACCTGGGAATTGTATGCACCTAATACAATTGCCCTGATAGAGATATTTCTAGAGTATTGGACGATTATGCTGAAGTCAAGGTTGTTCTTTTGGAACAAGCAGGAAAAGCACGTATCAAAGATTGTACAGGGGAGTGGAGGCATAGCTGCCTTGTGTACGAAAGAGTGGAATACCTGTAGACAGACACCTATTTCCTTTTGAACGCTTTCATTCTGTACAGCACTACTGTAACAGAGCCCAGCCCCAATAAGAGCTGGATACCATCCCAGAACGTGCCCACCGGGGCTGTCGATGAGATCAGGGGCCTGGAAGGCAGGGATGAGTTGGTGTAGTTGCAGATAAGGGCGATGTAGAGGTTATTCGCTGCATGTATGCCTATGGAGGGTTCGAAGCCCTTGGTCTTCAGGCTGATGAAGGTTGCCCCAAAGCCGAAGAGGGCGTAGTAGAAGATCACAGCGGCCTTCTGGCTTGCATGTTGCATCTCCTGATTGGACAGATGTGGCAGGGTGAAGAGCAAGGCTGTGAAGAGGCTGACCAGGAGGATGCTCTTGGTATTTGCTACAAGCCTCCCTTTCTTGAAGAGTCTTGAGGGTAGGCAGCGCATCAGGAACTCTTCGCTGGTAGTCTGGATCGGGGTGATGATGAGTACGAGGGGAATCATTACCAAGAGATCCTGTATATCCCCGCTGTACAGGTGGAACTTCTCGGGTTGCAGCAAGGCGTGGGCCAGCGTAAAGAGTGCGGCTACCACCAGGTAGGCACCACCACTATAGAGCATGAGGATCCAATCGAGGTTTTTCTTGTCAGTTATGATGTGTTTGACGGTGGTGCGCATCAGAAAGCGCATCGATAGGTAGAGCCCGAATGCCATTGCAAAGAAGGGTATGTTTGCAACCAGATAGGCCTGTAGTATCTCATCTTCCATTGTCACTTTGGTGAATTGATAGGCAAGCATCGGTCCCAGGTTCAACCACATATAGACACTCAGCAAAACAGAGAGGGCGCCTGCAAGAGGCTCGAAGCGTCCTGTTTTTGTCTGAATGGATTTTTCATCCTGATTTGGTATAACCATGCGTAATGGTACACAGATTCGTGGTATACTGCAATGTATGGAACAGACGAAACGAACCTATGTGCATACTGCTCTTGAAGAGGGCTACATCTGTGTCTTCCCCACAGAAGTGGCAGCACGAAGCTACTTGGCAGACTATGCCCTCCATGGCAAGCATAAGGCTGTCTTATCAGAGCAGGCAATCTCCTTTGATGTGTTCAGGGCCCAGTTCCTGCCCAAGCATGCAGACGAACAACCGGCAAATACCCTCATACGGCAGCTATTTGCCCGGACCTTGCTTGAGACGCCTCATGGCCTCTCGTATTTCATAAACCCTAGCTTTCCTGAATCCAACGGTAGGTTCAGCAAGTATCTCGCTTCCTTGCTTCCCCAACTTGGGCAGGCATTGGACGAAGAGGTGCTCGCTCTCATGAGCCGTCCTATGCAACAGGATGTTATGATTCTCTATCAGCAATATGAGCGGTTCCTCTCTTCCCATAAGCTCTTTGAGCCAAGGTACGAACGGCCTTCCCTGCAGTTTGCCGATGAAGGGGTATTCTCCAAGAAGTACTGCATCCTTTTCCCCTCACTCATCCCAGGTCTCGATAGTCTTGTCGAGAGTTTGGGCTCTCCCTCCTGGATTACCCTCAAGCCCATTCCGAATGCAGGGGCTTCTCCTGCTCACCTTGAAGTCTTTGACAACCATGTTGAGGAGATCCGAACCACATTACGGAGAATCCGTCATCTCCTGGATGAGGGAGTCCCTACTAGGGACATCCTCATCGGATGTGCGTCCCCTGTCTCCATGCTTGCTTCCCTTGAGCAGGAAGCATGGCTGTACGACATACCCTTGGTAATACGACAAGGAAAGTCCCCCTTGCTCTATCCCAGTGGGAGATTCTTCTCCCGCCTCAAGGAGGTCTATGAAGAACGCTTTAGTCTGGAGAGCATGAAAGCACTCCTTCTGGACATAGGCTTTCCCTGGAGGGATCTTGAAATCCAGCGCAAAATTCTTGCAACGGCTGTCGATAGGGCTGTGGCCCAAGGCTCCCTATGGGGATCTGACCAATGGACGGAACAGCTGCGAAATACCTCTTTGATAGCCTGGTATAAGTCTTTCAAAGATAGCGTTATAGGTATATGCACTTCAAGCGACATCGAAGAGCTCAGAAAAAAGCTTAACCACTTTCAGGATGCCTACTTCATCGACACCCAGTGGAACGGCACTCAAGGCGAGGATGTCTACTCCTTCTGTCTCGATGCCATGGAGAGCATCAAGGTTGCAATGGCATTGGCCTCCATCGTCTCCCACCCATCGGTCTTCAGCTTCTTCCTTGAGTTTCTCGATACCAAGCTCTATGTCCCCCAGATGCAGGAAGGGGGGATACAGGTCTACCCTTGGCCTCTGACTGCCCCTTTGGAGGCTGGTCACCACTTCATCCTTGCCCTTGACCATGTGGGTTCGAGATGTCTCGAACAGCCATTGGCCCTGTTGCCCCAAACAGTTGAGACCAAGGACCGCAGGGAGGAGGATACAACGGTGGCTACCCTGCAGGCAGCCCTTATTGCTGAGGGGGAACTCTATCTCTCCTACCACAGCAGTAGCTACGAAGGTGAAGCCCTGCCACCTACCTATTTTTTGGAGCAGAACCTGATAACCGGGAAGCGTGAAGACACTAGGGAAGCGCATGATCCTTTTATAGGAGAAAGTCAGGTATGGAGAGGAGAGGCTCCTCTCTCCCAGGCAACTGATCGCCAGATGGGCTGGTTCGCCAAGGCAATCCACACCTCCCTCTCTCCCAAGCGAAGTGACTTTGCCAGAAAGCCCATCCCCTTGGAATGGGTCCCCCTGCTGAAACCTGAGGTTGAGGGCAGGGCTCGTATACATCTGTCACCGACTGCTCTTGATACCTTTGTGCGATGTCCCTATGCCTGGCTCTGCAAGTACCTGTTCGAGGTTGACCAGGCAGAGTACCAGGTGATGAGTGTAGACCATCGTCTTATAGGGTCGTTCCTGCACTCTGTGTATGAGGCTTTCTTTAGGGAGATAGAATACTTCTCCCCAAACAAGCGAGAGGAGTACCGCCTGTTGTTGCTTGGCCTGTTTGACCAAAAGCTCATCGAATACTTTGGGAAAGGGGGCCCCAATCCTCCTACCCGGGCCTGGATAATCTATGAGTTCAGAGAGCGATGCACGTGGGTAGTAGAGGCAGAAGAGAAACTTTTTGCACATACCCGTTCACTCTTCTTTGAGAAAAAGCTCTCCTTTGTAAACGAGTTGTTTTCCCTAGAGGGAAGGATCGATCGCATTATCTGTCTCGACCCTCCGGAAGGGAAGCTCTATGCTGTGATCGATTACAAGAAGGGCCAGGCTCCCTTTACCAAGATCAAGGACAAGATACCCTCGTACCAGCTTCCCCTGTACAGGAAACTCGTAGGTGAGACATTACAGGCAGATGTGGTGAATGCCTCATACTTTAGTATCAAGGACGGTTGCTACAGAGCTATCTGGGATAGGGGACAGACTTCCCTTATGGAAGTATGTGATAAAGCCCTGGAGGATGTGCTCCAGAAGGTGGCCTTCGCGATAGAGGGGGGGCATCTTGAGGCAACTCCTTCCAAGGATAACTGCAAGGGATGCATCTACCGTCCGATCTGCAGAAGGAGGTTTGCAACCCGATGATCAGCTTTGAGGAGGTATTGAAGAAGAACGACACTCAGTTGGATGAGAACCAGCTCAAGGCAGTGTTCTGTGACCAGAACTGTGTCGTTTCGGCAGGGGCGGGTTCGGGTAAGACTACAGTCCTTACCTATCGCTTCCTAAGGCTCGTCCTGGAGGAGAAGGCCCACTGCGACCAGATACTGACGCTTACCTTTACCCGCAAGGCGGCAAGGGAGATGCGAGAGCGCATCCACCGCCAGTTGCTAAACTTCAAAGATGATCCTCACATTGCGGTGCAACTTACCAAGTTCCCTGATGCCACTATCGCTACCCTGGATAGTTTCTGTTCCACCATCGTACGGTGCGACAGCACCGCCTATGGTATAGCTAGTGATTTTGCCATTGACGATGACCAGAACAAGAAAAGCGCCATCCGCTGTGCAAATGCACTGATGGAAGAGCGCGTCTTCAGTGAGGGGGCGAAGATCCTCTCTGAGCTCTACACCCCTGACAACCTGATAGAGAATATGCTGGTACAGCTTGTCTCCGATCACTACTATCTCCCCAAGAAGGTTAACGAGAATCTCTCTGACACATTGATAGATATCGTGCGTGAGCAGTTCTATGATCATCTTGGTAGCTTTACAGGCTTATTGGAACGCTACGCCACCTTCGGTGAGGACCCAAAGACCTTGGTGCTGGTCCGCACCATTGCCCGTACGTTGCTTGAGGAGTTTGGCAAAGGGCTGAGCGAAGTGGAGATGTTGGACCTACTTGCAAGCGACAAATTCTTTTTCAGAAAGCCAGGAAAAGGAAAAGGGGATGACCTTGCATTCCTTCGGGAGACCACCGAGGAGTTTAGGAGCCTGCGAAGCAAACTCTGCGTAGCCCTTTCGGTGCTGCTGCACAAAGAAGAGCTCGCTAGCGTGGTAGCGTTTGTCCGTGAGTATGCTGAGGCCTACCAGAGAGAGAAGCGAAAGACGGGTATCCTTACCTTCAGTGATGTATCTTCCCTTGCTGTGGAGATTCTCAAAAACAATAGTGTCTTGCGTTCCTACTTTAAGCATAAGTTCCGTTACATCATGATCGACGAGTTCCAGGACAATAACGGGCAGCAGAAGGAGCTTCTGTACCTGCTCGCCGAAAAGGAAGAGGAAACCAGTGAGGGTATTCCTCTTCCCTCCTCACTTACGTGCGACAAGCTTTTCTTTGTCGGTGACGAGAAACAGTCCATCTATCGTTTCAGGGGTGCGGATGTACGGGTATTCAAGAACCTCGGCGAAGAGCTTGGGAAAGTAGGAGGGGTGGCCTTCAGCTTGGATACAAACTATCGAAGCGAACCCTCCCTCATAGAACTGTTCAACAGGATATTCCCCCAGGTTATGTCCAATGGGGGAGAGCCCTATGAGGCTGATTTCACCTCCTTGGGCTCTAGGAAACCAACAGAGGGTATAGAGCCAACCTGTACACTGTTGGTCAAGCCGTTTGTGAAGAAGGATAAAGGTTCAGACAAAGGGCAAGAACAGGACGAGGAGGAGGAGAACGCAGCCTCTTCCGATGCTGAAGCTGTAGCTGTTGCCACCCTGATGGTGCGGATGCTCACAACCGATGAGTACCTCATCCCCTCTGATGATGGCCCCAGGAGACCAAGGCCTAGTGATATGGCGCTTCTCATGCGTTCAACAGGCAATCAACTGAGCTTTGAGAAGGCCTTTAGAAAGTACTCCATCCCGTATACCCTGCAAGCAGCACGATCGCTCATGCTGGAGGCTCCGGCCAATGATCTCTACGCACTATTGCAGCTAACCCTCTACCCAAGTGATAAGCTCTCCTACATGTGTGTCTTGCGCTCCCCCTTCTGCAACATCTCTGATGAAGGGGTGTATGCAGCCCTTACCTATTACGCTACCTGTTCTCAACCCTTTACAGAAGGCCCCTCCTTAGGTGAGGAAGATCTCATTCGGTATGGAGGATGCTCCTCCTTCTTTTCCCATCTGTGTAAGAAAGTGGAGACCGGAACCCTCAGTGAGATAGTACAGTTTCTGTGGTACGAAAGTGGGTACTATCTTTCATTGGCTTCAAAGCCAGAGTACCAGATGTATCTTGAGCACTTTACCTTCTTCCATCGGCTGGCACAGGTCAAGGAAGGACAGGGGATGAGCCTCAGCCAGTTTCTGGACTTCCTTTGTGAAAACCTTGGGAAGAATGAGCGCCTCGATGACCTTGATGTCCTCAAGGAAAAGAGTGAGGGTGTCCAGATTATGACAGTGCACAAGTCCAAGGGTTTGGAGTTCCCCATCGTGTTTTTGGGCAACAGTGGTAGTGTAGGAGGGGGCCCTGGCAACAACATCATGCCCTTTGGGGAAGAGATGTTGCCGTTCTTCATGTCCAGTACCTATCATGTTACTGAGACGAAGACCGAAGAGGCCAAAAGTGCAGCACTCCTTTTTGCTGAGGAAGACGAGAAGCTGTTTGAACTGGCAGAATTGAAACGATTATTATATGTTGCCCTTACCCGATCAGAGACACACCTGGTGATAAGTGGGTGCTTCACCAACTCCAATCGGAATACCACAGGAGACAATCCTGACAGTAACAACCTGCTGATGTGCTGCCATGCCCTTGGCATTGATATCGAGAATCCCGTGCTCCAGGAGGGGATGTTGCGATCCTATGCCATAGAGGATATCGCTGAGCATTCGCTCTATAACAAGGTATCTGGTGATGAGAATACCTCCATTCAACAAGCCGCACGTTGGTATGGATCTCCTGCAAAGGTGGGGGACCTTCGTCCTCTTCGCTATGCGGTCACTGCCTTATATGCTGAAGAGGATAGCGTGCATGGGTTTTCTCATGGGGAACAGCTCCCCCTCTTTGCCAGTGATGGCATACTTGAAGAGGTGAAGCAGGAAGCCTTCTCTGTCACTGCAGACTTCGGAACCTTTGTGCATGGTCTGTGCGAAGCCATGATACTGAAGCAGGTGCCAGAGGATGTGTATGCCCTTATGCCGAAGCGACTGTCTCTTCTGCTAACGGCTAGGCAGCGTAAGATAGTGGTATCTGATGCCCTTGTGCTGAGCAACAATTTCATGGAGAGCCCTATCTACAAAAAGCATGTACAGGACAAAAATCCTCGTTGTGAGGTGAAGTTCTTCTCCTCTGTCGTGTACGAGGGCAGGGACGTGGTAGTGGAAGGTTCCATTGACTTGCTCATTGATACCTGTGATGAGATTCTTATAATAGACTTCAAGACCGACCGGTATAGGATGCCCCAAAGGCATAAGGACCAACTTGACCTCTATATGCAGGCAATACAGAGGATCTATGACAAGCCAGTTCGCAGTTGTGTTACCTATCTTCGCTCCTGTGGAGCTGAAGAGTGGTGGGATAGTGATGATGCATGAAGAAGAGACAAGGAGAAATGTATGAGAGTTCAGTTTGGGGATATGGTAAGACAGTTTGAAAAGGTGCTTCTCAGCCGAGGCATGGACGGCCCTTCTGCAAAGCTCTCTGCCACTATGATAGCAGAGACCTCCCTAGAAGGTGTGTATACCCATGGTGCCAACAGATTCTATTTCTATGTGAAGAATATTGATGATGGTCTGGTGGATGTAGATGCAAGGGCTACCCTTGTTGGGAGATTTGGGGCCTTGGAGCGCTGGGATGCCAAGATGGGCCCGGGTAACCTCAATGCAAATATCTGTATGAAGAGGGCCATTGAACTGGCAAAGGAGAACACCATTGGCTGTGTTGCCCTTGCCAACAACTCCCACTGGATGAGACCAGGGACGTATGGCCTGATGGCCGCAGAGGAGGATTGTATCGGTATCCTCTGGACCAACACCCTTCCTCTGATGCCCGCTTGGGGTGGTAAGGATGCCAAGGTTGGCAACAACCCCCTTGTTCTGGCCATCCCCAGTAATGATGGTCCGGTACTTGTTGATGCAGCGATGTCACAGTTCAGCTATGGGAAGATGGAGACCTATAAGAGGGAGGGGCGCCCCCTTCCGTTTGATGGAGGTTTCGATAGCGAGGGCAATCCTTCGCGAGATGCCGCTGCCATCATGGAGAGCAGAAGACCGATGCCCATGGGCTTCTGGAAGGGTACTTCCCTCGCCCTTGCCCTCGATCTTATCGCAGCGGCCCTTTCAGGAGGCAGGACTACCCACTCTATCGGCACTGATGTTGAGAGTGCAGTGTCACAGGTCTTCATTGCAATCTCCCTTGCCGATCTTCCAGACAGGGTTGCTATCGAGGAGAAGATTGCAGCATCCTTATCTGACCTGAAAGCTTCTGATGCCATCGATCCCAATAACCCCGTACGCTTTCCTGGGGAGAAGAGGAAAGGCCTTCGTGAAGAGAATATGAGAGAGGGGATTCCTGTGGATGAGAGGATTTGGGAGAAGATTTGCTCGTTGTAGGA
>DMAO01000097.1:2405-4155 GCA_003446545.1 Sphaerochaeta sp. | reverse complement strand
CATAGAGGGCTGTGAAAGCTTCCATCAGATGCATATGGACATCGAGGGTCTTGCGGTCCCCTCCTTTGCTTCCTCCCTCACAGAGTTTCCAATCACGATCAAACATCTCCCAATACCCACCGTATGAGGTTTCACTCGCATATTTCTGTAGCAAGTCAAAGCACTTCACCGCATATTCGAGGCCTAGGGGATCGTCAAAGGCTTTTGTGTAGGTTGAGAGAGCATAGATGGCAAAACTCAAGCCATAGACAATCTTCTTGTCGATGAGCACTTCATTTTTCCGGTTGAATAACCAGTAAAATCCACCATATACGGGATCCCAGTAACAATCGATAGCAAAACGGACCCCTTTTTCTGCGAGGATCCTGCACTGCCCATCCGTATCGTGACCATGGGATGCTGCCAGCGAAAGCGAGTAAATGGTGCGCATGTGTGCAAGCAAGGATTTTTCATCAACGTGGGAATCTTTGCCTTCAGCATCCCACTGCGTAAGATATCCACCCCACTTCTCATCCCAACACCGGGTGACCCAAAACGGCAACAGTTCTTCCCTAAGATGATGTTCCATCTCATGTTTCCATGCCAGAACTTGATTCTTAACCATCTATTCAGCTCCTTTTCTCCAACTCATTATACAGGCTAACCAAGAAATCACGATTATCCGCACACGTGTATGAGACAGGACATCCCATACGGTTGAAGGTTTTCATAAACCTCAGATAGTATGCTGGATTGTCCATAGGAGGTTCTCCCTTGCTCCAGTCCCAAGTCTCCTGTTGCAGATCGACAACATTGATCTGACAATTGGTTATGGCATTCCCTTGTGGAATGGAAACGTTTCTCGCCATGGACAGGCCCTTCTCAAAGATCATTGGTGACATGACAGCCGACCCTATTGAAAGATAGACACCGCCTTCAAGGTTCGAGACACTACCTACAAAGGAGAGAAAGTCCCTCTCTGCAGTCCTCCCTACAATGGCTCCCCTATTCGCCTTATGGGTGTAAATTATGTCATGCCCGAACATCGGATGGCTGGTAAAGGGGATGCCTTGCGAAAAAGCTATGCATTGGGCACTGTATTCTGCAAAGGGGTGTGAAACTGAAAGGAATCCTGAAGGGATGTCCAAATATGTAAGCAATTCCAGGAGGTCGGCCGCACTGGAGCGTTCAGAAAGCGTTAAGTCTTCTTCTCCGTTCTCCAAAAGGGAGAGCAACCCCTTTCTTGAGGGAATCTCCAACCCACCACAGGCAATGAAGGACCCTATGGAAGAACCATAGCCCAGACCTTCATAGGAACCGACTGCAAGGGCCAGGTTTATGTAGAGACCGGTCTCTTCCCATGTTCCAAACATCCCCTTCGCTACATTGAGGCGGACATCCTCACTGCTTGCTCCCTGGAACGCAAACTCCCAGTCATGTATCACCGCTGCACCATTGGTTGCCAGGTGGGTAATCCATCCCTTTTCAGCCATCATCCCAAGCAACCTGCCCGCCCCATTCTTGATGGTATGAGCTCCAAAAGCACATATTACTGAAGCGTTCCTCTTGTTTGCCTCAAGTATCTGCTGGGCAATAATGGAGGTCTTCTCTTGCAGAGCGGAGGGGATGTTTCTGGTGTAGGAATGCGGATCAATGGAAGTTTCTTGGATACTAACTTTGTTCTCCCTTACAGATAGGGGGAAATAGGTCATTTTTTGGCGGTCAAATTTGCCATTCATACCTTACCCTCCCAACCAAGCAACTGAGCAAG
>DMAO01000097.1:0-2316 GCA_003446545.1 Sphaerochaeta sp. | reverse complement strand
GGCCCATCACCGAAGACCACACAATCTTTGGCAAAAATGGGTGAGGAAGCTTCTATATCCGCTAGTATGCTCTTGATGACCAGTCGCTTGGGATCGTTATTCACATCACCTACAGACCCGAAAATCCTTCCTTCAAACAGGGAAGCATATCCAAGCAGATCGGCTTCCCTCCTCACATCCTCCACATCGGAACCACTTGCGAGATAGAGCCTGGTCCCGTTTGCCTGTAACAGCCTAAGGAAGGGGACAACATCCTTGAGGGTAACATCCTCTGCCTTCAGGCGACCAGTTTGTATAAGCTGTACTTTTTTTTCGACCATCTTCAAGAGTTTCTTGTTGTATATCGCTTTGTATTGTTCAGGAGACAGGACATCTTCGGCTTTGGCATATCCACCCTTGGCGACCAGATCAGCGAGATAATGCATCTGTACAATGGTCTGAATCCCTGTGGTCCTGTCGATAAAGGCCTTTGCCGTCTCTCGTATGGAAGCAAGTTCAGTAGCATCCAGACTATCATAGGCATCAGAGGCAATGGATGAGACCATGACCTCTGCCATGACAACTTCCCACCCTTCTCTCAAGGTTGAGATGGTACCATCATGATCGAATATAGCAACTTTCGGAAAGGAACTTTGTTTCTTATGCGCCGTAAGTATCTCAATGGGGGTATCTTTCCAGTAGCTGGCCAGCCGAACATCCTTGGCCGTCTTGGAGTTATAGCGCAAGTTGGTGTCCTTGGCCAAAGAGAGCACCTCTCCCCTGTTAGGATGACCGGTCTCATACAGTTTCTGAAGCGCAACGGCTGCACATAGGTTCCCAACATAGGCGGCCTCTGAAAGTGTTGCTGCATTGGCACTTGCGAAAGCAAGACCGGCAAAAAAGGCATCGCCCGCCCCCACAATGTCTATCTCACCTGTTATGTGTATCCCCTCAAGAGCTGTGATGGTTTTCCCATCATGTACGACAGCCCCATCTTCGCCTAATGTCATGACCACCGGCTTGTTCCAATGTTTGTTCAGCCAGGTAATGAGCGATGCATGATCGGGTGCCTTCTTTCCTGTCTGTTTGGAAAAAAGGGAGAGAGCTTCCTTGTCATTAAGCTTATGGATTGTTGACGGATACGCGTCGTTGAGTTTTCTGCAATCAGCGAACCAAAGGACCTTATCCTGATTACCCCTGATCAGGCTAGCAAACTGGAGTTGGAATTCCTTTGAGTGCAGGCCTTGGGGTACTTGCTCATTGATCAGTACAGCATCATAGCCTTCCAAATTTCTCTCAAGGGTCGTAAGTAATTTGGAAATATTCTTTGTATTCGGCATATTGAAATTACCACTGTCAAATCGGGGATGTTCCAATCCGTTTTCATACACTTTATGGTAGACATGAGTAGCCCAGTTCTCTTCCTGTCTCACCACAGCTTCGGTTCCAATTTCATGTTCCTGCAACAGGTCCAAAACCATGGAACCGAACCCATCGGTACCAACGATACCGTAGATATCAACCTTTCTCGATCCAAGAGTCTTGCAGTTCACTGCAACATTACAAGCACCCCCAAGCTCAGTCTTCGTGTTGAGAACTGAGTAGGTTTGCAGTCCGGTCTCTGCAGATACTTCGCCCCCGTCAGTGGATACCTGATAGTACAAATCCAGGCAGATATCCCCTACTATCGCTAGTGAAGGAGTCTTTTTTGCTAGAAAATATGCTGTAATATCCAAAGAGTGGCCACCTTGTTCAATAAAATGTAACCGCTTACATTTTTAGCTTAAGACATGACTATCCACTTGTCAATCAAATTCAATACATGTATATTCTACCACACAACAAGCACATAGCAAGCCAAGCCCGACCTTTTCCATGCAGAGACTAACCATTATTCCTACTCTGTGGGTGAAGAGTATTTTCTATCTCTTGTTGACAGGTCTTCTGGAATGCCGTATTTTTTGATTGGATGAAACATCAGCTCTGGAGCATCACACCATGAAACAAAAGACAATCGATGACATCGCCCTCGAAGCGGGGGTGTCAAAGGCCACCGTATCAAGGGTGCTCTCCCATCCTGAGGTAGTCAGCAAAAAAACAAGTCTCAAGGTCCTCACCGTCATGGAGAAATACTCATACATCCCAAACCATCTCGCCCAAGGACTTGCTGGAACAGCTACAAAAACCATTGGCGTGGTCATTGACGAACTGTCCAACTTCTTTTTCATTGAAATTGCTGAGGGCATTGATTTTGTTCTCGATTCCCAAGAATATTCCATGCTGATATCCAGTTCGCGTTGGGTTGAGCAACGGGAGACACGGCTTGTCAGCTCTCTG
>DMAO01000197.1 GCA_003446545.1 Sphaerochaeta sp. | reverse complement strand
CCTTATCCTGATGCTGTTCCTTTATCTTTCTGTACTGCGCCATCATAGGAGTGACACGTTTTTCACCGGTCATACCTTTTAATAGAACGAAGTGGTGATGGCCAGCACAAGGCTCAGCCCGCTGTCAGGATTCGAACTGCTCTGGAACAGGGTGTTGTTCTGGCTCCAGGCAAAGGTGTTGTCGATGTAGGTGGCATTCTTTACCAGGTAGAGGCCGAGAGGGAAACCGGGAATCTTCAGCTTGATGCCTGCTCCCATGGAATAGTACCAGCCCAAGGAGTTCAGGCCCGAGAAATCCTCCAAGGTTGTGATTACTCCGGTAGCGCTGGTATAGATTTCAGCGGACAGCACATTGTGCGCCAGGGGCCAGCTTATGGAGAGCTGGTTGTCAAACAGAAGAGACTGGTCGTAAACCACACTGAAACCCCTGCCGATATTCATGCCGTCGATGTAGAGCATCTCATAGCGTGTTGCACCTTCCTTGGCAGGCCTCCATGCCCATTCTTTACTGTCATCAGAGTAATAGTACTGGGGAAGCATGATGTTTACGGTGGAGGTAGCACCAAGAACCACATTGGCCTTTTTCTCGGCAAGGGTGAAGGTAAAGAGGGTAACATACCCGCTTGCGCTGCTAGAGGAACGGATATAGTTGGATAGTCCTCCAAGTACTCCTCCTGCGTAGGCAAAGCTCTGCGAAAAGAGATACCCCTTGGAGGTATTCTCGATACGGTCACGCCCATCCCAGGTCAAGCCTAATGAGAGGCGGTTGGAAAACTGCCAATTGTCTGCATACTTCTTGATTAGCATTTCGAACGGGTCATAGAGGTCCCGGTCATAGGTTGCATGGTTCAATCCGATGGAGACCCCCCCCGAAAGGATAAGCGACCCTGGGCGGAACATGAAGGTATACCCTGAGTTGTATCCGATGGCAAAGCGCTGGTAGTCGTACGTCATCAGATCCTTGCTTGCAGGAAGAGCCTTATCGGAAGCAAGGTAGCTTGCATAGCTGCTATACCCTAAGGGATAGGCTGTATCTGTGGTTTGCAGTCCATAGTAGTCACTTCCTGTTCCCCTCTGCAGGGTGGAATCCTTGATGCTTCGTTCAAAGGAAAGGCTGAGGCCGTTTGACCAACGCCTATCGCCAACCCACCCGTCGGTGAAGGAGACCGAGACGTTCTGGGTGTCTGGGCTCAAGGTGGTGGAGATGGACAGGTCGCGACCGGTTCCCGCAAGGTTTTTGTCAGACCACTGCAGGAAACCACTTACAGGGAAGCCATCGACATTGCCACCGAAGGTAGCTCCAAACTGGATATCCATCTGGTTTCCCTCAACTACGGTAAACACAGGGATGACCATCCCCTCTTTGCTTCCATTGATGATGTCAAACTGGACGTCAGTTACAATAAGGGTGTTATAGATGTTCTGGGCACTCTTTATCAGCTGTTCCTTGCTGAAGATGTCACCTTTGGCGAACGTGAGCTCCCGTAGGAAAACATAGTCCTTGGTCTTTGTAGTACCTTCGAGACGGATATCCTCAATGATAGCCTGCTGGTTCTCCTTAACATTCAGGACATAGGAGATGCTCAGATTCTCTTCGTCACGGACCTCCTTTGTGGACATGAGGTTGAAGATATAGCCATTGTTCCAGTAGAGGTCAGCCACATTGGCTATCTGTGCCTGCACCCGGCCTTGGTCAAGTACGGCACCCTTCTTCATGGCAATGAGGTTTTGGAACTCCTCGTTGGTGAAGACCGTGTTCCCTTCGACTGTTATGCCTCCAAAGAACCATTGCCTGCCCTCTTCAATGCTATAGATGATCCGAAGACGGGAGAACTTGTCCCCGACCTCACTGATATCGTCAGTACGCACTTCCTTGATCTTCGCTTCTATGTATCCATTGCTGCCATAGTAGGAAAGCAATTTCTCCTTGTCTGTCTCAATGGTCAGCGGATTGTAGTAGCCGGAATTGAAATAGGTTATCGCCTTGCTTTCCACCTGTTTTTTCAGCAGGTCAGAGGAAAACGCCACATTCCCCTCAAAGACAATCTCCCCTATTCTCTTTTGGGCATTTTCAGTGATGGTATAGGTTATGCTCGCCTTATTGGTTGTCTCGTCAACGATGTACTCACTATCAACAGTCGCCTCTGCATAGCCCTTCTTCTTATACAGGTCAATAATGGCTTCCTTAGAAAGAACAATTGCCTGTTCCTGGAGGAAAGAGCCTGCCTTTGCAGTGATGACCTCGGTAATATCCTTATTCTTGATATTCTCATTGCCAATCAGGATTACCGTATCCACATAGGGAAGCTCAAAGAAACTCATCTCAATGACGAGGGAATTAGCTTCTGTCTCTCCTTTCTGGGCTTCTGCCAGGAAATAGAGGAAGTTGTCCATGGCATACAGTTTGCCCTGTAACTCGTTGAACAATTCATCTGAGTATATCTTCCCGATAAATGGGTACTGAACGTCAGCGACGCTGTTTTCATCAACATTCTGTAAACCAATATTCTTAAAGGATGCTATTTTCTTACCTTTATACCAAGCCTGTTCCTCTGCTGCACCTAAGATGGTTAGCGTAACTACAAGTAAAATGATACTTAAAAAAACCCGTTCTATCTTCCGATTGCCCATGTTGACTCCTATCAAACTGATTACCGCAAAACTATTCGCTTGGTTACACTGAAACCAATAGTATCGAAAATATTATATATCGACAACTCATTCGGTTGCGTGAAAAATGAGATTCTAGCCAGAGGATTGGTCCATTCCATGGAGAGCTCCAGATTGATAGCAAGGTCAGGGGCTACAAACGAGCGTTTGATCTTGGATCTGTCGGTGGCGCTCAGATGGATAAGTGCCTGGAGAAAATAATCCTTTCCGATATATTTCCCCATAAAGATGGTCGTATTGTTCAAATATCTGGCAAGTGGGCTGAAACTTGTTCCCAAAGAGCTTCCAGGCAGAGCATCAAAGAGAATGTTCTGCACAATGTTGCTCCGTAGGCTGAAGAGGTCCAGACCCAAGGAGATGCGAATGGAATCTGTCAGTCCATTGTTGTTTGTTGTGTTCAGGTACCCAAGCCTTCCCGCCACATCGGTGGCCGCCGCTGCCAGGGAGACCACGCTGTAGAGATTGACCTGCCCATAGGCACCTGTAGGCAGGATGCTCTGGCCCATGATTTCCAATATCTCATTGATATCCTTGTTCGGGATACTTTCAAACTGTGGGTTGAGGTTGTTCAGGCTTGAGTCCCTAAGTAGCAGAAATATATCCACACGATCGCCCTGACGGTCAAAGTCGGTCAGTTTTGCGCGTAAGTTGATCCTAGGCTGTATGGTGGAGAAACCTGAAAGCGCATCAGTATGCAGGCCAAGAGATCCCTCGGTTATGAAGAAGTTTTTCTGGAAGTAGTAGATTTCTCCACTTCTGAAGGTGAATGTCCCATCAAGGGAGATATCTCCAGTCACATGGTCAAACAGGACATCAACGCTCTGGTTTTCGGTAAGTGTCGCCTTGAGAAAGGGATTTGTTTGGTTAGGATAGTTGAACGAAACATTCTTGCCTGTTGTGATTGTGAAGTCCAGGCTGGTCGTGCCAGTGGGAACATACCAGGAAGGAAGGTCCCGAATCCCTAAACTGATGATGGCGTTCTCCACTGTAGCCACACCCGATAACCAGACCTGGGTCCCAATCCCAAAGAGGTTTAAAGAGCCTTTTGCGTAGGATTGTATTTCTGTATCTATATCCACTATGGGAATAAACAGGAAGACCTGGCCCTCAGTCGAGCGGGCGTCTATCTCATAGCTTGTAAGATTGAGGCCATCGAAATCAGCTCGCACACTTACAAGTCCCCGTACGGTAACACCGGTTTCCTTATTGGTGGAAAAGAAAGGGATAGTCGGGCTTGTTGCCTTAGAGCCATCAAGGGAAACGGTGGCTCCTCTGACCGAAATGATATCCTTAGGTAGCCAAAAAAGCTCCATGGAAGAGGAGTCGAGGGAGAGCTGCCCATATGCCTTGGGTTTTACCAAAGTGCCACCAAGGATGACCTCTCCCTGGACTATCCCATCCTTGAAGCTGAAGATGGGTTTTTCTAACAGTCTGTTCAGCATTGTAAGCGGGAAATAGATGTTCTCTGCCTTAAGGTATAGCTCGTCAGGGCGGATCCATCCTTGGAGATCGATTCCGATGCCAAAATCCTTGTCCACGTTGGCTTGGACCGTCCCATCCTTTGTATCATAGCTTAGGGAGAGCAAGGAACTGGATACAGTTGCTTTGCTATCCTTGTACCTGAAGCTGTAGCTTCCTTCAGCAATACCCTTTTCACCGAAGATCAACAGGTCCCCGATGGTGAGGTTTCCACCCAAGCCATTGCGTGGCAAATCCCGCATGACCCTTTGCATATCAAACAGGGAGCCAGGGGGAACAAAAGGTATGGAGAGTGAGATTTCACTGTGTGAAGTCTGCACGGTATAGGGGAGGGTCCTGGTATGTTCTACCCTTCCTCGAGAGAGGAGCAATCCCTCCTTGGCATCCAAACTGAGCTCAATGCCCCTGAAGACAAGTGTCCCCTGTTCGAAAAGGCCATGTTCTATCCTCAATTGCGTATCGGTTGCACTCAGATCAGAGGTGAAGGAGAAAAGTGGGCCAGCCAAACCAAGCTTCCCATCCATGCTGACCATTTTCTTAAAATCAGTATACCCATACGCCGTTAGGTTGAGCAAAACCCCTGATAGAGGAGAATAGAACCGCTCTAACCCTACCTGGTTTATCTCAAGAAGGGTTTCTATCCTTTCAGCGCTCCCTGTCATTGCCAGGGATATCTTGGATTCATTCTCTTCGGCCAGGACAAATGTAAAGGTGAAAGGTGCAAGACCTTCTGATAGATACGTTTTGAGAAATTCACTGCCCTTGTACTGTATGGCCATATCAAACTGGGAAGTGCCTTCTCTCAGTTTGAGATTGCTTGTCATAAGGGATGAGGGAAAGACGAATACAGATCCACCCAGAGAATACTCTTTTTCATTGAACAGCAACGAATCGACACTGAAATCTGTAGCTTCAATCTTCCAATCATCGGCCTCATTGAACTGCAAATCCACCTGCCCATCCAAAGAGGAACCATCTAGGATCCCTATCTTTGGCAACGTCAGATCTTTAGCTACAATATTGGCCCGATAGGGGGGTGCAAGGTAGGCTTGTACCAAGAGATTCTCCTGGCTTGTGATTTCAATCTGCAATGTGGGGAGCAAAAAAGTGAAATCCAAGGGATAGTCCTGTCCGTATATGGAGAAGTCGGCATTTCCCATAAGATTTTTCAGTCCTTCTCGTGCAATGACTCCTTCTAGGGTGAGGGAAGGTACTGAGGGAGTGGTAATACCATACCGATAGTTGTTTGGCGGCAGTGGAGAGAAGCTCGCTGAGATAAGCAGCTCCCCTTTCTCTGTATCAAAGAGTTGCAAATTTCCAGAAGGGAGCCAATAGTTGAGTTCGGTCGAGCCACTGTAGGCCAGACGAAAATCAGAGGTGGAAAGGTTTAGCGAGGAGACCACCACCGAGTCACCCTCTATGCCTGCCAGGATGGTAAATCCTGCGTTGAGGTTCCTGTTACCCAAAGAGGCGTCCAGCAGCACCAGATCAGAGGAGAGAGTGCCGTCGAACCCAAGGATGGTGCCTGTGCCTTGAGTCGATTGAAACGAGAGGTTCCCTGTAAGACGTGTCCTATCAGAGTAGTATGGTTTGAGAAATGGTGCGTAGCGTTCAAGGGTTGGTCTTGCCAGACCAATGGTGAAATCCTGCATTCTGCCAAGGATGGAGAAGGTTCCCTTCTCATCCTTGGGCAGATTGTACAAGGCGTTGATCAAAAGTTGGTCCGTATGGGATAGACTCCCCTGGACCTGTCCTCCTTGGGGGTTGTGTTGGTAAGCCAGCAAACCGGAGAAAGGCTCCTCCACCAAATTAGAGGAAAGGGAAGGGAGTGAAAGTGAACTGGACAGGGTGGTAAAATCATCATAAAGGCTTAATGAAGCGGACAGGGGGGACGAGAGGGTTATCCCGGCATCAGAGAAGACTACTGTCGCTTCGGATTCCAAGGAAAGGGAAAGTTTGTCTATTCCTCCTTGGACAAGGAATGCATCAGAAACCAACTGGCCCTGATCGAGGTCTATAGATATGTTACCAATGTTTGTATGGATATGTTGCAGGGAAAGCCTTGCAAAGAGCTGCCCACCCTCCTCTAGCTGGGCAGTCCCTATCAGGGTGTCGGTCTGTAGCGTGGATAACCCCTCATACTGAAGGGTAAGAAGGGCTCCTGCCTTGGTGGCAAACCCTAGCAGTAAGGACCCTTCATCCTGTGAAAGGTTGAAGGTAGAGGTGGGTGCTCTCAGAATATATTTACCGGATACCAGATCAAGCTTGTCGTAGGAGGCCTCCAAGGTGGAGAAGCTAAGACGGTCCAACGTAAGGCGGGAAGAGAGTTTGGGTATGGATGCTTCGAGCAAAGGATGGAGTACCTTGAGGTTTGCCAAAGAGAAATCTATACCCAGCTTTTCATGGGAAATGTCCAGTGACGGGAGTCGGGTTGCAAGAGCCAGTTGCTCGTATTGGGCTTCTGCCCCTGCAAAGTCCAGCATTCCTGAGCTGGCTTCAGCGGTTACCTCCAGAGCAGAGTCAATGTTCAGGTGGATCCCATCCAACTGCAGAAGCCCCTGCCCTGATTGGACTGTTGTTGTCCCGATGTCCCCCTTGAAGGATTCAAGTGTAAGCTCGGGTGCAAGCGAAAGAGAAAGGTCAGCCTGGTGTATTGAGGCTGTGAAGGAAGGTCCTGAAAGTTTTGCGTCCAGCGAGTTTGCACTAAATCCTAGGGAATTGCGTGCAAACCAGGAGGAGAGCAAGGCAGAACCTCCAGGCTCTGTCCCCCTGCCTAGCGATTCCAATTCTGCCATCGAGATGTCAACTGTAGGTTGTTCCAACGTGAATGTGAACTTTTTACCCTTGCCGAAGAAGGAAAGCAACAACTCCCCTATTCCCCTATCCATAATCAGGGTATCGGATACGATAGGGGATTTTTCACCAAGTGTTACAGAGAAGCCCTCCAGCTCGACTTCTTTGAAAAAAGATCGCTTTAGGCCGTTTGCCCTGAAAGTGAGTGATGCGTCCTTGTCAAGATTGGCTACAAGGAAATCGGCAAAAGGTTGGGCGGGGTTGACTACACTGAAAAAAAGCATCCCATACAGGCAGATGCCAAAACAAGCTAACACCACAAGGGTGGAAACTGCTATATCTTTGAACGTAGTATGATATCTCACCTAATTAAACCTTTCGCCTAGTATACCCTATTGTACCATTTTTGCCACCACTTGCTTCACAACAAAAGGAGAGTAATCCCGCTAGGAGTTACGCACCAAACGGTAGATAACGAATTATAACTTGTTGTGCCGTAAGCTTACAAGCAAGATGAAAAAGTTGAAGAAAAGCTCATTTTCAGGAGAGCTCCAACTTTTCACTTGCTTTTCTTTTTGCCGAGTATTAAACTTCACTTAATACAGGAGGCACACGCCATGTCTTCATTACCTGATTGGGTTCTCAAGTACAAGACGAAGGGAATCTATGCGAAAAAGACCAAAAATGGGTACGCACTGTACCGGGGGCACTCGGAGAGGGTGGCTGGAAAGAACTACCCGGTTTTCCGTTGTGACGAATATCTGGGGATTGTCACCGAACATGAGGGCCTTTTGCCATCGAGGCCGCCTGTCAAGCCTGGAATCAGCGTCCTTCGCTATGGCTACTGCCGTGTCGTCGAAACCTCTTGCAACATGCTGCGCAAGCATCCCAAGAGGCTCGGCCTTGATGCGGATGTCCTCTTCGTGAAGGCTGCCCTTGATCTTGAGGGCAAGGATTACCGTCATGGATATGAAGGCAGCTGGTTTGCCATCCTTTTCCCTGGACTGGACTTGGTCAGAGACCTGGAGGAGGCAGAGGTGAGATACCTCCCAACACTGAAGAGACAGGTCGAGTCGAAGCTTATGGGCCGCCTTGGCCCTGAGCTCGATGAGGTGCTCGCGCTTTCCTCGAACCTGTATGCCGTGCATGTGAACGGCGGGTGGCATCTTTCGGACATACCCGAGCGGCTGGCCCACCTTGCGGCGAAGTATGCCATATCTTTTGAGATTGGAGGGACACATCATGGATTTTAAGACGCTGAAGATGCAGATTGGGGAGTTCCAGAGCTCCCACACGATCAAGATCAAGGGTGCGGGCACCGAAAAGCAGGTCCGCATCCTGAACAAGCTCCTGAATGTGTTTGGGTATGTGCCTGACGGCAGGGTCCGGGGACGCATCACCTATCCGCTAAACGAGATTCTCCTCATGATGTTCCTGGCCACCCTGGCCGGTTCGGAGAGCAGTCTCGGCACCGTGGATTTCTGGAGGTCAAATGACAGGCTCTACCGCCGCCTGTTCCACAAGGAGGCTATCCCGAGCCATGATACCTTCAGGAGGGTCCTCGGGCTCATCAGTCCGGCTAAGTTGAATTCTTTGCTGGTGGACGAGCTGGCCAAATCGGATTCGGCAATCCGAAAGGCCCTGAACCTTCCGGTTCCCAAAAAGAAGATCCTCTCGGTGGACGGCAAGCAGCTCAGAGGTACCGGACGCAAGGCCGACACGGCAGAGGAGATTAGGGACCTGCAGATCCTCAACTTCTACGACCAGGATTCCCAGACCTGCATTTTCTCCGAGCCAATCGATTCCAAAACGAACGAGATACCCCATGCCCAGCAAATCCTCTCAGGGTTGAACCTCAAGGACACGGTGGTCACCTTCGATGCCATGCATATGCAGACCAAGACCGTCGGTATCATTGCAGAGGCCAAGGGTGACTATGTGGGGGGGCTGAAGGGCAACCAGAGCAAGGCCGCCGATTTTGCAAAGACGATATTCACGGCAGAAAACCTGGGAAAGCTCAAGGTCATCGACGGCTGCTACCATATGACAAGCGAAATCAGCCACAACCAGCTGGAGCAGCGGTCCTTCTATATGTATCCCCTAACGGCAAGTGAGAAGAAAGGCCTGTTCTCGGATTGGAAAAAGGCTTCCTCCCTGGTATGCATGGACAAGTCGATGATCCACAACATCACCGGCAAGGAGACGAACGAGGTCCGCTACTATCTTACCAGCCTGAAGGAGATCGTTGATGCCGCCCATTGCATACGTTCCCATTGGAATATCGAGAACAGCCTGCATTGGTGCCTTGATACGGTCTTTCGCGAGGATTATCTTGCCCTGAGTGACAGGAATGCAGCCCTCAACCAGAGTATTTTGAACAAGGCATGCCTCTCGCTCTACAAGAAGATGAGCGACCTCATAGGGGGGACGCAGAAGGTCAGCAAGAGGAGGCTGAGAAAGATCTTCGGCTGGAACTTCAATGGCGCCATGTCCCAGGCTCTGACGTTGATGGATCCTGCGACCTTCGCCAAATCCGTGGAGATCAT
>DMAO01000059.1 GCA_003446545.1 Sphaerochaeta sp. | reverse complement strand
GACCTTCTGAAGAACACCAAGCCAGTAGAGAAGATGGTCGACTATGCTCTGGTAACCAAGGATTCGATGTTCAGCGAACAGCATCAGAGGCTGTTGTTCCAAACACTCCTATAGCGAGGTACGGGGGAAAGGGAAAAGGACAAGGATTGTGTCTCAGAAAGATTTTGAGAGATGAAAGACCATGACAGGTTAGGCAAACACACACGTAAGGGGCAGGAAATTCCTGCCCCTTACACATAATTCCTAGAACTAGTTTTTCTTCACGTACTTGCGGATATCAAACGAAACAGCAGCAACAATAATCAAACCCTTGATGATGTTCTGCCAATAAGGGTTCACTCCGACAAATGTCAGACCGTAGTTGATGAAGGAGAAGATGATGACACCAGCGATAACACCACTGACTGTCCCTACACCACCGGTTGTTGACACACCACCGACAACACAGGATGCGATGGCATCGAGTTCATAGCCACTACCATAGTTGTTGGTTGCCCCACCGGTACGAGCCGCTTCCAGCACTCCAGAGAGTGCGATAAGAAAGCCACAAAGACCAAAGAGCCCGACCAGAGTCTTGGTGATGTTAATACCAGAGACTGCGGCGGCTTCGGGGTTTCCCCCAACGGCATACACGTTCTTGCCAAAGACGGTCTTGTTGAGCACTATCCAGACTATCAGGGAGACTATCGCGGCAAATATGATGATCACCGGCATAAACCCTATGGAACCAGATCCCAAGTAGGTAAAATCAGAGCGGAGACCTCCGATGGGCTGGCTGTTGTTTGGTGCCATATTAAAATATATGGAGTTTACACCATAGATGATCAGCATGGAGCTAAGTGTTGCAATAAAGGCCGGAACCTTAAACTTTGCAACAATCATACCATTGAGGATACCAAATGCTGTGCCTGCAAGCACCGCAATCAGGATAGGGAACAGAATGGGAATCTGCCCAAGCTCTGGATAGAAACGCCTTACATAGTCAGGAGTCTGCAACATGGATGCTGAGATGACTGCGGCAAGTCCGACCGTTCGTCCACCACCGAGGTCAACACCACCGGTTAGGATGACAAACATCATGCCCAAAGCCATGATGACCTTCGTTGAGCTCATCATCAGAACGTCACGCATGACCCTTACGCTCAAGATTCTAGGATTAATAATCGCTATGACTACAACCAACAACAACAGGACAAGGAAAATCGCCTTCTCCATGACAAACTGCTTTACCGTTCTCTTACCCAATAGTGTATATACTAGACTATTTGCACTCATTATATTCCCCCTCTAGCCGACATACTTTGTCGCCAGTTCCATAATTTCTTCCTGGTTGGTATTCTTGCTGTCCACCGTACCGGAGACACGCCCTTCACTCATCACCACAATCCTATCGGTCATACCGATAAGTTCCGGCATCTCACTGCTGATCATGATAACACCCTTGCCCTGGGCTGCGAGTTCACTCATGATGACGTAGATTTCATATTTAGCACCTACGTCAATTCCCCTGGTAGGTTCGTCAAGAATGAGAATATCAGGGGTAGTGAGCAACCAACGGGCAATGAGTACCTTCTGCTGGTTTCCCCCACTCAAACTCTTGATAAGGGTTTTTGCGGTGGGGGTCTTTATATCAAGATCCTTAATACTCTTTTTGGAGTCCACTGCCATCTTGGCGGCATTGAGCAATCCATTTCTGTTGGTATAGGAGGATATGTTTGCAATGAGTAGGTTATCCTGTACAGAGAGCACAGGGAATATTCCCGTTGCACGTCGTTCTTCGGTGAGGAGGGCCATACCCAATTTCTTACCTTCATAGGCGTTGTTACATCTTTTTTCCTTCCCTTGAATGTAGAGGGTCCCTTCACTATGAAGTCTCAAGCCGAAAACAGCTTCCATGACTTCTGTGCGTTGGGCCCCTACAAGTCCTCCGATACCTAAGATTTCACCCTTATGCAGGGTAAAGGAGACATTCTTGAAACTACGGGGATTTGGTGAGGTATAGTTATCAATTCTCAACAGTTCACTTCCAGGATTACTCTTTCTGGGAGGGAACCGGTTGGTAAGATCTCGTCCTACCATTCGCTTGATAATCATTGCTGTGGTAAGTTCTTTTGCTTCCCAGGTTCCTACATTCTTTCCATCACGCATGATGGTGACCTCATCAGAAATCTTGAGAATCTCCTCCATCTTATGGGATATGTAGATGACGGCTACCCCACGCGCTTTTAGTTCGCGGATGATGGTAAACAGGTGATCAACTTCATTTTCTGTCAGGGAGGAACTTGGCTCATCCATGATGATGATTTTTGACTCATAGGATACAGCCTTCGCTATCTCAACGCTCTGGGACTTAGAGACTGAGAGCGTTCTCAGAAGATCTGTCGGCTTTATTGATGCCAAGTTGAGATCTACAAGCAGCTTCTCTGTACTGTTAAACATGGTTTCATGGTCGATGAAAGGGCTTTTCTCACCACCTTTTCGGGGAAATCTACCTAGCCAGATATTTTCCATGACCGAACGGTAAGGGATAAGGTGCAGTTCCTGGTGGATCATGGAGATTCCCAGATTCAAGGCCTCTTTTACGTTGTCAATCTTAACAGGCTGTTCGTTAAAGGAGATATCTCCCTCGTCCATGGTGTACAGGCCGAACAGGCATTTCATCAGTGTGGATTTTCCCGCACCGTTTTCACCCATCAAGGCATGCACCGTTCCCGGTTTTACTCTTAGGGTAACATCATCCAAAGCCTTAACACCGGGGAAGGACTTGGAGACATGGTTCATCTCTAGAATATACATTGTATTTCCTCAAGAGGCTGAAAAGCCCCTTTTTGTCTGAAAAACCCTCTGGTCAGAGCTCTGATCCAGAGGGTTTTCGATAACCTAGCTATTCTTATTTGAACTGCTTGTAGTTTTCTTTGGTAACCTGCTGGTAAGGAACCCATACATACTTGCCATCGGTAATTGTGTAACCAATTGAAGCACTGGTAGGAGTCTTGCCTTTGGCAAGGTCATAGGAGAGCAGGAATGTTGCACGGCCCTGGTTAACTGCGTCGTTGAGGACGGTTCCAAGGAGTGTGCCTTCTTCAAGAGCCTGGAGTGCAGGAGCTGTTGCATCAACACCAACGACGGGCATGAACTTGCCATCTTTGAAATATCCAGCAGCCTTGAGGGCTTCGATTGCACCAAGAGCCATGTCGTCATTGTTAGCGAATACGGCTTCAATCTTGTCGCCCTGGCTAGCAATGAAAGCGGCCATTTTTTCCTGGCCCTTAACACGATCCCACATGCCGGTATCTTCAGCAATCTTCTCTACCTTGATTCCGTTGTCTGTCAGACACTTGATGGAGTACTCAGTGCGAAGTGTTGCATCCTGGTGCCCTGGCTCGCCCTTGAGCATGACATACTGCAATACGTTGTCGCCATTTCTGTCCATCTTGGCTTTGTTTGCTTTCCAGTAGTCAACAATAATCTGACCACTCATTGTGCCGGACTCTTCAGCCTTTGCACCAACATAGTAGATCTTGTTCCATTTTGCCATGTCTTCTGCGAAAGGTTCACGATTGAAGAATACTACGGGGATGTCGGCTTTCTTAGCCTTGTCAATGATGACACCAGCAGCAGAGCGGTCAACAGGGTTGATCTGCATTGCTTGTACACCCTTGGTAATGAAAAGGTCAACCTTCTCATTCTGGGTAGCCTGAATGTTCATTGAGTCGACAACATCAACTTTTGCATCAGTGGTCTCAGCTGCAGCAGCGATGATCGCATTCTTGACACCTGTCATGAATGTATCATCAAACTTGTAGATTGCACTTCCGATAGTAACAGTTCCAGCCTCTGCCTGTTAATGACCACTATCAATGCCA
>DMAO01000061.1 GCA_003446545.1 Sphaerochaeta sp. | reverse complement strand
TGTTTCCCAGGCCTTCTGCGGTTCGGATAGTCGCTTTATCGGCTTGGAGGGCGATCATGAGGTTGGCATAGACAGGGACATCATTGAAAATGATGGTATCGCTTCCTGCGAACCCTTCGCGATCATCACTGTCACGGACACTGATATAGCCGAGTCTGACCAACAGTGTGCGAAGAGACTCGGCTCCCTCTACACTGGCCTGTAATCTCTTATTGTTTATGGTAAGAGTAATCTTGTTCATTTTGCACCTCCAGAGATGAAGTCGGAAAATAGCTGTGCTATCCCCTCACTGGCAATATACCGCTTGTAGGAGGAACTACCGGTACTGTCGCCCTTTGTTTCGATCGCATGACCTACGGCAAGCTGTACATCCTGTTTGGTGGTAAGCTCCCCATTCTCAATGGCATTCTCAATGGCGGAAAGCCGCTGCATTTCGATGCCCTTGACGGCCGCAAAGACACGTACGTGGTCGATGACGCCTTCCCCGTTCTTTGTCGCACCAAACCCAACAGTTACAGCTGCCTGACTCTGAAGCGTATTTGCATATCGCAGGGAGCCTACAAACCGACTGTCCTTGGAGAGGAGCACCCCTAGCAGCAGGGTGCCGCTAAACAGGGAATGGTATGCATGGTATTCACGAATGGGGATATTGTCCTCACCGTAAGAGCCCTCTTCAGTAATGTTTGCAGTCAGGACCCGTGCACGGGAAGCGAGCAAGGCAGGAGCCAGATAGGAGTGGTCGCTGCACAAAGCCAAATTACCGCCTATGGTTGCCATATTCCTCTTGGTGAAGGAACCGCAATATAGGGCTGCTGTCTTCAGCCATTCGGGAACAAGAGCCGAATCAATGAGCTGAGTGAAGGTGACCATGCTGCCAATGCGGACAGAGTTTCCCTCGTCGCTGATGACATCAAGGCCAAGTTTTGCGAGACTGATGGCTGTCCTAGCATCAATGCTTGAGTTCAATCGGTTTATCTCAGTCCCACCCGCATACAATACGCTTTTAGGGTTGTTTCGTTTCAGTTTGAGTGCATCTTCAGTATCTTTTGCAATAAGAAATTCCTGGATCATAATGCCTCCTTTCTGGCAGCCTTATCCATGAGCTTGGCGCTGATGGCATTTGCCTTATCGGCAAGTTCTTTTTCGTCATATCCAACCAGCTGCCCCTGGTCCACTACAACTTTTCCGTTGATGATCGTATAGTCGGTATTGTGGTTGCTTCCACAGAAGATCAGACTGGCTACAGGGTCACTCTGGCTTCCTGCATAGGGGATGGTGGAGACATCAAAAATTGCCATATCTGCCGCCCAACCCTCATCAAGCCTTCCAACATTGGCGAAGTTCAGCATCTTTGCACCGTTCTCTGTTGCCATGGTGAAAGCCTGTTGTACGGTAAGTCCATCAGAACCGTAGCGAACACGCTGAAGCAGCAGTGCCTGACGCACCTCTGCAAGCATGTCGGAACTGTCATTGCTTGCACTGCCGTCAACGCCTATACCGACATTGATACCCATCTCCAACATCTCCTTGACACGGCAGATTCCACTGCCTAGGCGCATGTTTGAAGAGGGACAGTGTGCAATATGGGAACCCGTATCCTTGAGAATTGCAAGCTCTTCATCGTTGAAGTGGATACCATGGGCATAAAAGACATCGTCTCCGATCAGATTACACTCCTGCATAAGGGCAACTGGAGTCGTCCCATACATCTGCTGACAGAAATCGGCCTCATCGGAGGTCTCACACAAGTGTGTGTGGAGCCTCACACCGTACTTGCGGGCAAGGACAGCTGTCTCAGTCATGAGCTCCTTGGTGACACTGAAAGGACTGCAGGGGGCAAGGGCTATCTTGTGCATTGCATCAGGGGCACTGTCATGATAGGTCTTGATACACCGCTCACTGTCACTGAGGATTTCCTCAAGGGTCTGCACCACACTGTCAGGGGGAAGACCACCATCCTTCTTGCTCAGGCTCATCGAGCCTCTGGTCGGGCTGAAGCGCATACCAAGTTGGTCTGCTGCCTTGAACTGCAATCCCATAAGGTCGCCCTTGAAGGAGCGGGGATAGAGATAATGGTGGTCGGTGGACAGGGTACAGCCGGTCTTCATGAGTTCGGCCATGGCGAGCATGGAGGAGTAGTATACTGCCTCATCGTCGACATATTTCCATACGTCATACAGGAACGTGAGCCAATCAAAAAGCTTGGCATTCTGTACAGCTGGATGATTGCGCGTCAAAGTCTGGTAAAAGTGGTGATGGGTATTTACCAGGCCAGGGATGACCACATGGTGCGAACAGTCGATGACCCTCACACCCTCATGTGCGACAAGTCCACCCTCAGGTGCTATTTTTGCTACCTTATTGCCCACGATCAGCAGGTCGGCACCCTTAAGAGCCTTTTTGTCAAAGCTGGTCTGCAGACAAAAGATGTTTTTCAGTATGAGTGAATCCTTCATAGGTTCTCCTACACGATGACTCCACCAAGGAACGTTCTGACACTTCCAGCATCCAAGAGGGTGAAGTCCGTCCAAACTCCGGCATCGCAAGCTGTCCTGTGACAGCAAGGAAGGTGGGAAGCAGAGGCTGTAAGGATGCACCAGGCTTCCCAAGTGTTGTTGCATCCAGTTCGTAGAGACTTGCAGGAGCCCCTATCGAAAGCAGAAAAATCCACAGTGCACACCATCCTGAACCAGGCAGAGTCCAAGGGAGCAGGATCTATGGTCCTACATCCTCAGATCTGCCTAAAGGCATTCTGGATACACTGTCGGGAGGTAATGGCCTAGGTACTTCGGTTCTGATCCCCAAGCCCTGGTTCCATGGTTTTCCCATAGGCCAGATCGCCATGTACGGATCTCCTACGAGCAGAATACCACCCTCCATCAGTTATGTAAAAAGAGAATGGGCAGCCGAAAGTTCAAAACAGCCACGAGGATTACACCCCGTGGCTATTAGTATACCATATCGGTTACTCATCATAAACCATCTGACCTAGTTCCTTTCAAGGGAATAGGGAAGCATTGCGTAGAACGCTGAGCAGATTTCCAGGTCATCAACACGGTTGATCTCGTTGGGGGCATGAGCCTGGGATTCGTCGCCAGGGCCAAAGCCGATAGCAGGAATCTTGTGCCTTCCGGTGGTTGCAACCAAGTTGGTGGAGAAGGTCCACTTGTCAACCACAGGTTTCTTACCAAAAAGCTTCTCATAGCCAGCAACACCAGCAACTACCAAAGGATGGTCCTTCTCGATCTTCCAAGTGGGGAAGTAGAGTTCCTGTGAGTATTCCTTCCTTGTCCAGCCTACCTTCTCGTAATTAGGCATTTCAACAACAATTGCTGAAGGATCATCACCGGTTGCCTTGGAGATGTAGTCTCGGACCTGGCCAATGGCAAGTTCCGCATCCTCACCCCATGTCAGGCGACGGTCAAGGTAGAGCATGGCATAGTCTGCAACTGCACACTGGCTAGGTCCCCTGACATCCATCTGGCTGACGGTGACGGTTCCCTTTCCGAGGAACTTCTCTGCATCAGGCTGCAAGTCCTTGTTCAGCTGCTCAATGGCAAGAGCAGCCTTAGCTGCCTTGTACGCTGCACTGACTCCTCGTTCCGGAGCACTCCCATGACAGGAGATACCCTTGAGGATAACCCTGATCTCCATGCGCCCACGATGACCGCGATAGAGCTGACAGGTGGTAGGCTCGGTGGAGACAACCAAATCCGGCTTGAAATTTTCCTCTTCAATGAGGTACTTCCAGCACATGCCGTCACAGTCCTCTTCCATTACGGTGAAGGTAAAGTACACAGTATATTCGCCACCGTAGCCGAGCTCCTTAAGGATACGTCCGGCGGTGATCATTGAAGCTGCCCCACCTTTCTGGTCACTGGTTCCACGACCGTAGACTATACCGTCCTTAATCTCACCATTGAAGGGATCAAAATTCCAGTTATTCATGTTACCCACTTCGACGGTGTCGATGTGCGCATCAAAAGCCAGTTTTTTCTTCCCGTTTCCAACCCGGCCGATTACTGAACCGAGCCCGTCGATGTAGACTTCATCGAAACCAGCCTCTTCACAGAGGGTGACGATAAGACGGCATACGTCCTCTTCCTGAGAGCTGTAGCTCTTCACCTTCACCATTTTGGAGAGGTTGATAGCCGTATAATCGCGATATTCGGCAGCCTTTGCCTTGATCTGTTCCTGAATCGTCATGTATTCCTTCCCTTTGACCGTTCTGGTCATATTCTCGTTCGCTTCCGTTACGGAGCGATAGTATCCACTTTTTCCCAAACACGCTTGGCAACTTCTGCGGCCTTTGCGTAGATGGCAGGCACATCAATGCCTGGGAACTGGCGGTTTTCCATTACCACCTTACCATCGACAATGACACTTTCCACACAGTTACTGCTCATGCCCCACACAAAGTGAGCGGCACTGTTGTCAGCTACCAAGGGTGTCGGATTGTGATAATCCAGAATATTGAGGTCAGCCTTGAAGCCAGCCTCCACCCTACCGAACTTGCCATCAAAATACTTTTCGACAAGCTTGTTCCCTCTGGCAAGGGCTGTGACAAAATCACCAGGCCACCAGGAGCCACCCTCATCCTTATGCTTGAAGAATGAAAGCTTAAGCTCCTCAAACATATTCCCCCCACAACCATCGGTACCGATGATCAGGTTCTTCACCTTCTGGAGGTTCTGGCAGTACCCCACATGGTTGTTCATGTTGCTTCGCGCATTGTGGGCGAAGAACGTGTCATGGCTGTTGATCTTTTCAATCTCAGCTTCGTTGAGGAAGAGGCCATGCACCAACAGTGAGTTGTCCGTCAACAGCCCGAACTTCTCCAGACGGTCGACAATATCCATATTGTAGTGATGGTGCGAATGCACCACATCGTACTTGTCCTCGGCAACATGGAGGTGAAGACCTGCCCCGCTTTCATGCATTACCTCAGCGATCATACGAAGGCCTTCATCAGGGATGGTGAAGGGCGCGTGCCCTCCTACCATACCTCTGACGAGCCTGCGACTCTTTGCTGATTTAGCAAAGCGCAGGTTCTCCTCAACACCGGCCTCAACTTCCTTCATGCCAAAGTTACGGTCGGTAACCTCGTAGCAGGTAGTTCCCCGGACTCCGACCTCTTCCATCCCCTTGGCAATGGTGTCCAGGGAGTTGGCGATGTAGTTGGGGTTTGCATGGTGGTCGATACAGGTAGTGGTACCTGCAGCGATTGCATCGAGGGAACTGATAAGGGAGCTGTAGTATAAAGCTTCCTCATCAAGACCCCTATCGAGGCGCCACCACCACTCCTTAAGAATTTGGATAAAGTCATTCTGAGGACCTGCGGAGACAAGCATCCCTCGGGAAAGGCCGGAGTAGTAGTGGTGATGACCACACACGTTCCCCGCTGTTACTGTCTTGTTCCTGCCGTCAATGATCTTGTCAGCCTTGACCGTATCCCCTGATCCTTTTCCTACGGCGGTGATGATGTCGTCCTGTATGACGACATCAATATCTTCGGTTACACCAAAGGGAGGCATAG
Source organism: Sphaerochaeta sp. (assembly GCA_003446545.1). Classification (GTDB taxonomy): domain Bacteria; phylum Spirochaetota; class Spirochaetia; order Sphaerochaetales; family Sphaerochaetaceae; genus Sphaerochaeta. The sequence goes on along the minus strand of DMAO01000061.1, from coordinate 1,415 downwards.
TTTGCATGACACGGGTGTTCTTGATAACAATACTAGACACAATATGCTCCTTATTCGGCCACATACCCCAGCAGATAGCTGTAGGTTGTGAACACTTCTTCTATCATGGCAGCCACTTCGTCTGTGATGCCCTCTTTGTCTCCGGTGAGTATTCCATCCCCATCAAGGGAACAATGGAAGATCTTCCCGTCCAGGCGGACAAGAATCTCCTCGTCCTCAACGAAGAAACCACTGTTCTTGGAGTTCTCGAAATCATCATTGCGGCTGAAGAGGGTAAACTTCTCGCGATAGGGTCCTCCGTCATACGGACAGAAAGTCTCGCAGTTACCGCACTCGTTGCAATAGGCATCGAGGTGGAGGATCTGGAAGGGATCGGAGAAGACACCGGTGTTACGCACATCAATGGCAACGTTGGCACGGTTCGGACACACATCCACACACTTGTTGCAGATGTAGGAACACTCCATACAGCGGCTTGCTTCGGTTTGGGCAAACTTCTTGTCGTCCACAGCCTTGGATACAAGAATTCGGCTCTTCTTTTCGGCAATTTCAGCAAAATACTCGTTCTCTGCTGCTGTCAGCTCCTCGTTGTCCTGGTCAGAGAGTTCCTCATCGAAGTCCTCATCAAATTCATCATCATCGTCCTCACACGCTTCATCAGGACCGTGGTCGTGACCACAGGAACAACCTTCCTCATCCTCCGGTCCGAGAATCTTATCTATGGCTGCCTCAACGGCGGCGCGTGCACTGGCAATACTCTGGACTACTGTAGAAGGGCCTGTCTGTACATCTCCGATGGCATACACATCTGCAACCTCAGTCTCCTTGGTCTCCTTATCAGCTATGGGCCAGCCCTTCTCATTGACAGGGACACCAAACCAGGTAAGTTTCTCGCTGTCCGCATACTCACCGATGGCGGTTATCATGACATCGCAATCCATGGTAAAAGTCTCATCGGTTGCAACCGGACGGCGTCTGCCGGAGGCATCCTTCTCGCCAAGGGCCATCGTTCGGACGGTGAGCTGGTTTCCCTCGAAGGATTCAGGATTTGCCAGGAAGATGAACTTTACATTCTCAGAGATAGCATTGGCATACTCCTCAAGGTCTGCAGGCATCTCTTTTTTTGTCCTACGGTAGATGACCGATACCTTCTCCACTCCACTAACCCTTGTGGCGGCACGGGCACTGTCCATGGCTGTATTGCCTCCACCGACGACGACCACATGCTTGCCAAGGCTTACCTTGGAGGGATCCTTTCGGAAGGCACCGAGGAACTCAAGAGAACGGCGAACACGTGATCGGTCCCCTGTGAGGGGGATGTCATTGTCCACTTCACTGCCGATGGCGTAGAAGATCTGTGAGTATCCGCCCTCTCTCAGAGCCTTGATGCTAATCTCTTCAGAGGTGGCACCAAA